>JAOZPD010000064.1 GCA_029932935.1 Candidatus Omnitrophota bacterium
GAGAGTAGAGCCAGGGAATTCATTATTGGTACAGAGGTAGGTTTGCTTTACCGTCTTAAGAAAGAGAATCCAGATAAGGAATTTTATCCAGCTACCGAGAGAGCAGTATGCCCTGATATGAAGCGCACAACCTTAAAGAGTATTCTTGAGGCATTGGAGGAGTTAAAATTTGAGATAAGGGTTTCTGAGAGGATCCGTCAGCGAGCAGGTAGGGCTATACAGAGGATGGTGAGGATACTGTAGTTTCTTTATGTGAATGAGGTTATATGAGGGACATCCTTTATGTTGAATAGGAGGCTGTCCCCTTTGTTTATTAACGAGTCACATTGAGGAACATCCTCCACGTTACCTTCGAGGATGTCCCTTGCTGGAGGGAAGAAGGTGCCTCTAAGGAAAGGGAATATTTCTGTTGTTTATGAAGATGATTGGCTTTTAGTTGTGAATAAACCCCCGGGTTTACTTACTATCCCTGCTCCCAAGAGATATAACCGAACACTTCTTGAGATATTGAATGATAATTTAAAACATAATGGTATAGAATATCGCCTGCATCCTTGCCATCGTTTAGACCAGCAGACATCTGGTTTAATAATCTTCGCTAAAGGAAAGTCAATCCAGAAAAAGATGATGCAAGAGTTTAAGGATAGGAGGGTAAGTAAGACATATTTTGCTTTTGTAAAGGGGACCCTGACCAAGCAGGAAGGTCTTATTAAATATTCTATTCAAGGAAAGGCAGCGTTAACTCACTATCGGGTAATTAAAAAGTTTAATGATTTTACCTTGGTGGGTGTCCATCCATTAACTGGACGCAAGAATCAAATTCGTATCCATTTTAAACAGATAGGGCATCCCCTTCTTGGTGAAGATAGATTCGCCTTTCGTAGGGATTTCAAGATTAAAACAAAAAGACTATGTCTTCATGCTCGAAGATTAGATTTTATTCATCCGGTAACGGGAGAGGATATTCATTTAGAAGCAGAGCTTCCAGTACATTTCAGAAGATTCTTAGATAATACATCTGTTCCCGAAAAGATTTAACAAGTGCTTAATTAAAGGAGGTAATAATGGCGTATACGGGACCAGAGAGGAGGAGGTCTTTAAGAGCACATGTCAGATTCGCAGTATCTTATCGCATATTGCATAAAAGGGACAAGATGGATTTGAATCAGACTAAAAATATAAGCATAGGGGGCATGTTGTTGACTACCAATTGTAAATTTCCTCCCGGAGAGAAATTAGCCTTAGAGATTCAACTTCCTTTTGTTGGAGAACCGTTAAGACTCATTGGTAGTGTGTTAGAATCAAAAGAGATAGTTAATAATTTAATATACGATACTCGCATAACATTCCTGTCGGTGGATAAAAGATATCAGAAGATTATCAATAAAACCATTAATTTTTATTTGAGAAGACAGATATGATTATATCTTTACTTACTGATTTCGGACTCAGGGATAATTTTGTTGGTGTAATCAAGGGTGTTATTCTGGGAATAGATCCAGGGATCAAGCTTGTGGATATATCCCATGAGGTTCCACAGGGAGATATCTCTCAGGCAGCTTTTCTGCTAAAATCATCTTATAAATATTTCCCTTGCGGTACGGTACATCTTGTAGTTGTTGACCCTGGTGTCGGTTCGCGAAGGAAGGCGATTATAGTTAAGACTCCAAGGTATTACTTTATTGGTCCAGACAATGGGGTTTTAAGTCTTGCGTTAGAGCGGGAGAAGAGGATTGAGAATATCGTCTCTATTACCAATAGAAGATTCTTCTTGGAGCCAGTATCTAACACCTTCCATGGTCGTGATATATTTGCTCCGGTAGCGGCTCATCTGGTTTGTGGTAGAGATATAAATGAATTCGGCATTCCTCAAGATGGTTATCAGCAATTAGAATTTCCATCTCCAAAGATAATTCAGATTCGAAAACATGTTACTTATGGCAAGAATAGGGTTCTACAGGGCGAGATAATTTATATCGATCATTTTGGGAATCTAATTACTAATATTCAGAAAGATATTTTTAAAAGATTTGTGGGCAAGAGGAGGTTCTTTATCTGTTTGGGAGAAGAGAGAGTTATTGGCAGGATAAACAAAAATTATAGCCAGACTCCAAAGGGCAGCCCTCTTTCGATATTCGGCAGCTCTGGTAATCTTGAAATATCGGTTAACTGCGGTAGCGCCAGGGAGTATTTTGGAGCTTCCGTAGGGCAGATAGTCAAAATTTATTAGAAGATAGTTGGTATTATTTGGTAAAATAGTTATAAAAAATAAATATAACAAATATAATTTAGCGAAAGAGGCAATTTTTATATTTACAAATGGCCATTTTAAGGTATAATTTTAGAAATTAATAAGAATAAATTTATATAATAATAAAAATCAGGTCAAGTTTATCATTTTTAAAAAATAGATATAATAAGGCAAATTAGATAATAAATGGAGCAGGACGCATTTATTCATCATCGGCCTCACTGGAAGACCCATATCGGTTTTTTACTTGCTGCTATTGGTTCTGCTATCGGTCTCGGTAATATCTGGAGATTCCCGTATCTCTGTTACAAGAATGGAGGAGGCGCATTTCTTATTCCCTATTTTATTGCTCTGTTTGTAGTAGGAATGCCTTTGATGATCTTGGAGATAGGTTTGGGTCATAAAATGCGAGGCTCGGCCCCCGCAAGTTTTGCCAGTATATCTAAGAGGTGGGAATGGTTAGGATGGTGGCAGGTTATATTTGTAATGTTTGGTATCGTTCTTTATTATTCCGTAGTTATCTCTTGGTGTGTAAATTTCTTCTTTCTCTCTTTTAATTCCGGATGGGGGCAAGACCCTAATAGCTTCTTCTTCCAGGAGTTTCTTATGTTGAGTGAGAGCCCCTTTGCCATAGGGGATTTAAGGACGCCTATAATATGCTCTCTTCTGTTGGTCTGGTTTTTAAACTGGCTAATTGTCTTTAGTGGCGTGCAGAAGGGACTAGAGAGAGCAAATAAGATATTCATGCCACTTTTATTAGTTCTAACTGCTATTATTGTTTTCTGGAGTATGGGGCTTTCCGGAGCCAAACAGGGGTTGCATATCTATTTAAAACCAGATTTCAGTCGCCTTAAAGAGATAGGTGTATGGATGGATGCCTTTGGGCAGATATTCTTCACTTTAAGTTTGGGTTTCGGGATAATGATTGCTTATGCTTCCTATCTTCCTAAAAAAAGTCAGATAGTAAAGGACTCTTTTAAGATAAGCATTGCCAACTGCCTTTTTTCCTTGTTTGCTGGTTTGGGCGTGTTTTCTATCCTGGGATATATGGCACATACTACCTCGCAGGATGTAAGAGAGATAGTGAGTCAGTCTATAGGTCTTGCTTTTGTAGCGTATCCGAAGGCAATAAGTATGTTGCCATATTTTTCTCATCTATTCGGGTTAATGTTCTTCGGTATTCTTGTTATTGCTGGTTTGTCTTCGGCCATTTCTATCCTGGAGGCTTTTACGGCTGCTATTATTGACAAATTTCATTATCCGAGGAAGATTGTGATATCTGTTCTTTCTCTGTTAGGATTCTTGGGTGGTATAGTTTTTGCTACTCAGGCAGGCCTTTATTGGCTGGATATAGTAGACCACTTCCTTACTCAATATGGTCTAGTTTTAGGAGCGATCTTCGAGTGTATAGTGCTGGGATGGTTTTATAAAACAAAGATATTAAGGCAGCATATTAATCACTATAGTGTATGGCGATTAAGGAGATGGTGGTGGGATATCTCTATAAGGATTATTACGCCATTAGTATTGGTGGTTCTTTTTATTTCATCATTAGTGAAAGAGTTATCTCAGCCCTATGGTGGTTATTCTTGGGTTGCAATAATTTTAATTGGACGTGATTGGCTTATATATACCTTGTTTTTTGCTGTTATCGTAGCAGTTCATCCTTGGAAGGTTGAGCCGAGGGAAAGAATATTGCTTTCCTGAGGAGGCGGATTGAGTAATGCAAACGTAAACCGATACACTCCTGTTATAATATTGACCCGTTAGAATTATTTGAAAAAGGAGATGTAGAGAGATGAAGAAGATAATATTTATCGTACCATATTTATCGATTTTGTTATTGTCAGGATGCGTGCCATTGATTGTAGGTGGTGCAGCCGGAGCCTTAGGTGGATATGCTATAAGTAGAGATACTATTCAGGGTGATACGGATAAAGATTATGATAAACTCTGGGAATCTGCATTAACTGTAGCCAGAAGAAAGGGCACTATTACGGTTGAAGATAGAAATAAGGGATATTTGGAAGTAGAAGTAGATTCTAGTCGGGTAATTGTGCGCTTTGTCCGCTTAACCAGGACTGCTACTCGCCTGAAGGTTTCTGCGCGTAAGATGGGCTTACCCAATTTTAATCTGGCACAAGATATTTTTGTTAGAATCCTGGAATACACTTCATAATCGCTATAAGTTATAAAGTTTCTAAGTTTAACAATTAGAAAATCAAGAGCTGTAAATAGCGAGTGATAATGCCGAGGTAGCTCAGTGGTAGAGCGCGGCCCTGAAAAGGCCGGCGTGGTGAGTTCGATTCTCACCCTCGGCATTTTTTAGATTATAGTGCTTTCTGCCGAGATAGCTCAATGGTGGAGCAACGGTTTCGTAAACCGTAGGGTGTGGGTTCGAGTCCCACTCTCGGCTTATAATTAGGTAGCTTGATGCCTAGGTTTAGAGAGGTACTAAGAAATAGGAATTTTTTCTTTCTTTGGTTGGGCCAGGTTATCTCCCAGTTTGGGGAGCGTCTTAGCCAGATGGCTCTGATTGGTTTGGTATATATGCGTGCACCAGGTTCAACCATTCAGTTGGCCAAGATACTCTCCTTTACGATATTGCCGGTATTTTTAATTGGGCCGGTGGCTGGTGTGTATGTAGACCGCTGGGATAGACGCAGGACAATGTTTGTTTGTGATTTCCTGCGTGCCAGTCTCGTTTTGTTTATTCCACTATTTCTTATTCTTAAATGGCCGCTTAGTTTAATATATATCTTAATATTTATTATCTTTTCTGTAGGGCGTTTTTTTATCCCGGCAAAACTTTCTATAGTGCCGGACCTGGTAAAGAAAGAGGACCTTCTTATCGCTAACTCTTTAGTTAATACGACTGCGATGATTGCTGCAATCTTAGGATTTGGCATTGGTGGCTTGCTTGTGGAATGGTTAGGTGTTAAAGGGGGATTTTGCTTGAATGCAGCAGGTTTTTTTATTTCTGGAGTTTTTATCTTTTCTATTGGTCAAAGGAAATCCGTTCATCTTAGAATTAAGGAGTTAAGTAGGGAGATTGTAGAGGTGATTAGGAAGTCTGTAATCCAGGAGATAAAAGAGGGAATAGTGTATTTTGTTAAACAGAAGGATGTTAGATTCACAGGAATGATAATGTTTTTTCTAGGAGGAGCCTTAGGGGCTGTATATGTAGTAATGATTGTATTTGTGCAGGAATCACTTAAATCAGCGACTAAAGACCTGGGCCTTTTGATTATGTTTTTAGGGCTGGGTCTCTTTTTGGGCTCTTTGCTCTACGGACGCTTTGGTTATCGTCTCTCGCATTTTAAGACAATCTTCTCTTCTCTAATTATAAGTGGATTAATCTTGGGGGTCTTTGTGATTATTTTATCATATCATCCTCGATTTTTAGTTGCTGCGACCCTTTCTTTTATTTTAGGCGTAGCGGTATCTCCAATTATAATTTCTTGCAATACATTAATTCATAATAGTAGTCAAAATCAAATGAGAGGCAGAATATTCAGTTCATTGGAAATCTTGATGCATTTTGCCTTTGTTGTATTTATGATTTTAAGTAGTTTTTTGGCCGAATACATCCCCTCCAATATAATACTTATTACTGTATCATGTTCGTTTGTATTCTTGGGTTTATTTAATCTTATTTTTGCTCGTAAGATATCATGGTTAAATTAGAAGAGAATAAAGTCTATACCGAACATCTTCATATTGAAAGAATGCCCGCGCCTGTACGAGTTTATATTCCCTTGACTCAGCATATCGGGAGGATGACTTCACCGGTAGTTAATGTCGGAGAGGACGTGTTACTTGGGCAGAAGATTGCTGACTCGGATGCTGCTGTATCTAGCCCAATCCATGCCTCTGTTTCTGGAAAGATATCCGCTATCCAGAATTGGCCGCATCCAATTACTGGAATATCGAAAACGATAATAATCGAGAATGATGGTAAGGATAGGTTGTCTCCGAATTGTTGCTTAACCTCGCGAGAAATAGATAAGATATCTATTGATGAGTTGCGTTGTATTGTGCGAGAAGCAGGGATTGTTGGAATGGGGGGAGCCGGATTCCCCACGCACATCAAATTGACTCCTCCTAAGGCAGTGGATACCCTTATTTTAAATGGTGCCGAATGTGAACCCTATTCTACAGGTGATTCTCGTTTGATGATTGAGAGAGGTAGGGAGATTATAGAGGGCGTCAGATTAGTGGTGCACTGTCTGGGGATAAGATATGTATATTTTGCTATTGAGGATAATAAAACGCAGGCGATAACATCTTTTAAGGCGCTGCTTGATAGAGAGATAGAGGGAGAGCATAATGTACGGATTAAATTAATAGTTTTAAAATCGCATTATCCCCAGGGGGGAGAAAAGCAGTTAATCAAGAATATTTTAAAAAAAGAGGTTCCTGCGGGTAAATTGCCTTTTGATGTAGGTGTTCTTGTTCAGAATGTAGGTACAATACTGGCAATATACGAAGCAGTTTATAAGAATAAACCGCTTTATGAACGATTAGTTACGGTTACCGGGGATTGTGTGGAGAGCCCCAAAAATCTATTAGTACGTATAGGTAGTCCGATTAAAGATTTAATAGAATTCTGTGGCTCCCTAAGAAGAGAACCTGTTAAGATAATTATCGGTGGGCCGATGATGGGCGTCGCACAATATACCGAGATGGTGCCAGTGATTAAAACCAGTACAGCAGTTCTTTTATTAAGTAGCGGTAAGATGCAGAGGTATAAAGAGGATGTGTGTATCCGTTGCGGAGAGTGTGTGCGTAACTGTCCTGTTGGTCTGCAACCCTGTTTAATTAGCCTGGCTGTTGAGCGTGAGAATTGGGATTTAGCAAAGCTTTATTCGCCATTGGATTGCATTGAATGTGGGTTATGCGCTTATTTGTGTCCTGCAAAGAGGAATTTAGTGCAGTCAATAAAATATGCTAAATTAAGAACAAGATA
>JAOZPD010000065.1 GCA_029932935.1 Candidatus Omnitrophota bacterium
ATCTATTAAATAATATTCCATTATTTATGATGTTATTTATGGTGGTATTTGTGATAATAATGGATTTAGCGGTTGCCAGGCAACCAATCTTGCTTATCTCTGTACTGCCTATTTTGTTTTTCTTTCTTTTATCTGTAAAAAAGATCCCTTTTTATTCTATTATTATATTAGCCACTGTTCTGTTTATCTTGATAGGAAAGAAGTTCGTACCTTCTTTAGTGCCAATTGGATTTGTTCTGGTGTTGAAAGTAATAGAAAGGTTAAAACAGCAGTTTAAGAGAGATAAATAAGATAGAAATGAATTTTTCTGTACCGACAAATTGGGACTTTAGACTTCTGGATAAGATAAAAAATTATCCAATCCATGATATTTATGGAGTATTAGATAGGACGATAGTCGGTGGGGGTAGACCGAGTTTAGTGCTTCCAGTAGTAAGTAAGAGATATGTTGAGAGATATGTTGAGAGGATGCATTCACAAGGAATAAAATTTACATATATTTTAAATGCCCCTTGCCTTAATAACTTAGAATATAGTAAATATTTTTATCGTAAATTAATCAAACATTTAGAGTGGGTTGAGAAGATAGGTACGGATTATGTAAATGTTTCGATACCTTTTCTTGTAGAAATAATAAAGAATCAATTCCCCAGACTGAAGGTCAAGATTTCAACAATTGCCCATGTTAATAGTATACAGAAGGCCAAGATGTTTGAAGAATTAGGCGCTGATGAGATAACCTTGGATTTCATGATTAATAGAAATTTCTCTTTATTAGAAAAAATCAGGAAATCCATAAAATGTAAATTGAGACTAGTTTTGAATGATATATGCCTACACGGGTGCCCATTTAGATACTATCATTATAATGTATTAGGTCATGCATCCCAGATTACGAATCCTCTTAAGGGGTTTTATATTGATTACTGCTTGATTAAATGCACTATTATAAAATTTATTAATCCAGCAGAGATGCTGAAGTCAAGATGGATACGTCCGGAGGATTTGCAAGAATATGAGAAGATAGGAATCGACTCTTTTAAGATATGTGGTAGGAAAAATAAGCGTACAGAGTGGATTTTAAATACAATTAAGGCCTATTCTTCGCGGAGATATGAAGGCAATTTACTTGATATAATAGACTGCATAGAGTCTGCGATAGGCAGTAATAAGCATGCCCAAATTCGGGAGCCGTTTCTTCAGAGCGTAAGGCAGATATTCAGTTATACGTCTGTAAGGAAGGCGGCATTTTATCTTAATATGATATCCCGTATACCTGTAAGGATGTACAAAGATATCTTCGTATTCTTTAATATGCTGAATACTATTTCAAGCAGTATATATATTGATAATCAAAATCTGAGAGGGTTTATTGACTTTTTCAAGAAAAATAATTGTCTCTTATCATGTGAAGAATGTGGATATTGTCAAGAGTGGGCAAAGCGGGTTATACGTTTAAATGAACAAGAGGTCGATAAATATGTTAGGTTATTCAATAAGATGTTGAGTAATCTTACTGGATAGTAACATTTTTAAACCATTATTAGAATATGACGGTCTTACCTCTTCTTACTGCAGGTATTATTGCTGTGGGGTTATTAATGCTGCATTCCTATATTCTCCGTGGGCCCCGCATTACATTCAATTTCTTCTTCTTTACCTTCCTCTGTGCTTTTAGGAAAGAGCGTATTTTATTAACATTTGCTCCTCGTTGTCCTTACGAGTATCTTAATTCCGGTATTTCAATCTTCTGGTCTGTATTATCTGCTACTATAGGTTGGTTATTTGCCTTTTATATCGCTTGGACATTAGCAGAGGAGATCCTGAAGAAGAGATTTATCTTTCTCGAGAAGAGAATATTTATTACCTTACTTTTAACTGGTTTAATTATAGGTTCAATATCGTATTGTCTTGAATCTACGGGGATAGCGTTAAATTGGTGGAGATGGAAATTTACTGATTATAGGCTAACAAACTTTCTGAGCGTTTGTCCGCTTATGGCCATTGAGGCTTGGTTCTTTTTTAGTATCTATTTCTTAGCCGCATATTTCCTAATAGAGTGCTCAAGGTACAGAAGAGCCAATTGGAAGTGTGTGTTTTTCTTGTTGCCTCTTATCTCTCTCTGGTTTTTTCAGTTTATACCACCAAAATTAAGTCAGGGTATGGCAATCTCTACCTTACTGCCATTGGCTCTCTTCAATAGTCTGCAATTTGAGTATGGACAGATTAAATGGGAAGAATCAAAGAGATTTCCTCTAAATATACGATATCTATTAAATAATATTCCATTATTTATGATGTTATTTATGGTGGTATTTGTGATGATAATGGATTTAGCGGTTGCCAGGCAACCAATCCTGCTTATTTCTGTACTGCCTATTTTGTTTTTCTTTCTTTTATCTGTAAAAAAGATTCCTTTTTATTCTATTATTATATTAGCCACTGTTCTGTTTATTTTGATAGGAAAGAAGTTCGTACCTTCTTTAGTGCCAATTGGATTTATTCTGGTGTTTCGCCCCATAGATTGGATGATAAAAATGGCAAGGATAAAAAGATAACCTAGAACCTAGTATGAATCTACAAGGCATCCTGTTCAACAATCATCTTTCCACCCTATGGTAAGGAGAATATTTATTATAATAATTAGCCTTTTTCTGTTCTTTTCTGTAATAGAGATTTGTCTTAGGGGCATAGGGTACTTTTATTTATTACTCCACAGGGGAAGGATAATATCTCAAAATAGTTTTAAGATTTTGTGCCTGGGGGACTCTTTTACGTTCGGTGTAGGTGCAGATAGTGTTTCGCAAAGTTACCCTGCACAGTTAGAAAAATTATTGAATGAGAATTATAAAGACAAGCATTTTGAGGTTGTTAATCTTGGAGTACCGGGCTTTAATTCATCACAGGTGTTTAATGATTTAAAGAAAAATATCAGAAGATATAATCCAGATTTGTTAATAGTGTTAACAGGAATAAATAATGAATCTCATCTATTGGATACCAACTACTCTTTGGCGCTTGATAATCGGAAAGTGTTTTTTCAAAAAATAAGATTTTTTTTGAACAGGCTTAGATTTTATAAATTGTTAAGGGCATGCGTAGTTAATCTTAAGAGTAAAATATCTACTTGTAAATCTACAAAAGAGATATTAAAGAAACAGGATTTGACTTACGGAGGAAGAGATTTAAGGAAGATTGTCGAGATGCATATTAAGAATCTTACTATTGATACTCAGAGATACAAAGAAGCTATAGCGGAATTCAAACAGAGAATAAAGTTGAATCCAGACGACTCCAGTCCGCATTACCAATTAGGGTGGCTTTATAAGATGTCTGGTATGGATAAGTTGGCAATTGAGGAATTTGAGAGGTCTCTCCAGATTAATCCAGATGACTTTTGGGCACGTTATCAATTAGGATGGCTCTATTTAAAACAAGGGCAGATTAAATTGGCCAGAGAGCAGTTTGGAATGATTGTGGATATAGACCATTACAGTTGCGCAGGAGAGAAGACCAGAGTAGATACTGAACACAATAGTTATCTATCGTATATTGAATCGGGCCTATTATATAAAGAGAAGGGTAGATATGAAGAGGCGATAAGAGAATTCAAGAATTCTATTAAGATTCATCCTTATCATTTCTGGGAGCATCTCAGGCCACATAATGAATTAGCCCAGATTTATAAAACATTAGGTAGATATAGAGAGGCAGAGAGAGAGCTTGAGGCAATCATCCACATAAATCCTGGGCATCTTATGGCACATCTTGAGTTAGAGAGAATATATAGAGTGCAATCTAAAAATCAAAGTATAAATAATGAAGAATTGAAGATGGAAAGAGAAATGAGAAATCTACTTAAATTTGATTTAAGTAAAATTATTGAGGTTGCAGTAACAAATAATATTAAGTTAATCTTGTTGACCTATCCTCATATCAATAACTATATACGTACTACAATAAGAGAGGTTGCCAGTTTTTATTCAGTTCCAGTGGTGGATAATTTCTCTCTTTTTGCAGAGAGGATAAAGAATGGAGAGTCAGGAATTCGTTTCTTTCCTCCTTATGGGCATTGCAATGCCAAGGGTTATAGGATTATGGCTGAGGAGATATATAAGATCTTGGTAAAAGAAAGGATTATTAAACAATAGAATTCCTTAAATTAGTATCTATTAATCTTTAATCCACAGCATTAAAAGTATTTGCCTTTCTGTCGTTAAGAATATAAGTTATGTAACTTTATATGAAGATTGCTTTGATATACCCTCGAATTACTGATTACCCCGATTTTACTTCTCTAAGAATATATAGAAAGAATGTGGGAATATATCCGCCTTTGAGTTTGGCTTATGTTGCTGCTGTTATTGAGAAGGCGGCGCATAAGGTGATTATTATTGATGCGAATGCTTTAAATTTAACTCTTTATGACATAATTGATAGATTGAAGTCTTTCTCTCCAGATATATTAGGCTTTACAGCTACTACTATAACATTCTATCACCTGCTTTTTTATATTAGACAGATCAAAAGAAAGCTTAATTTACCTGTATTACTCGGAGGGGCTTTGATAGGTTTGTATCCGGAAGAGATAATGCGTCATGAGGAAATAGATTATGCTTTAATTGGAGAGGCAGAGAGCAATCTGGAGATATTTCTGTCAATTTTTGAAAGAGGCGGAGACCTCCGCCAGGTCTCAGGTCTTTGTATGCGTAGAGAGGGAGAAATAGTAATTAATAGAA
The DNA here is from genome assembly GCA_029932935.1 of Candidatus Omnitrophota bacterium. Taxonomy (GTDB): domain Bacteria; phylum Omnitrophota; class Gorgyraeia; order Gygaellales; family JAHJCI01; genus JAOZPD01. The sequence continues at coordinate 4,740 of JAOZPD010000065.1, forward strand.
CCACCAATGTGATTAGAGATATAGATAGCGTACCATTTCCGGCAAGGCATTTGTTACCCAATAGAAAATATTACTCATTTCTCTCTGACAGAAAGAATTTTACGGCCATGATTACCAGTAGAGGCTGTTTGTTTAAATGTATCTACTGCTCTTTATTAAGAAGATTACAATTAAGAAGCGTAAAAAATGTGGTTGATGAGATAGAAGAATGTTATAGATATTACAATGTCAGAGATATAGATTTCTATGATTCTACCTTTACCATAGATAGAGATAGAACAGTGATGATTTGTCAAGAAATAATCAGAAGAGGATTAAGTATAAATTGGACTGTGAGAACAAGGATTGAGTTAGTGAATAGAGAGTTACTTAGAGAGATGGCAAAGGCCGGTTGTAGCGCAGTTATGTATGGTATTGAGTCTTCAAATGAGGAGATTTTAAGAAAGTTGGGTAGGCCGATTATAGATAAAATCCAGATTAGAAATGTTATAAGGTGGACAAACGAAGCAGGTATGTCTGCATTGGGATTTTTTATGTTAGGTGCTCCTGGAGAGACAGAGAAGACCATGAATAATACTATACAGTTTTCAAAGAGACTGCATTTAGATTATGCCCAGTTTACCAGAATTACCCCTTTTCCCGGGACAGAACTCTATGAGATGTATAAGAAAGAATATAAAGAAGATTATTGGCGTGATTGTATTTTAAGCGGAATGGAGGCAAGGAAAATACTTTCTCCCGTTGGGTGTGGTTTGAGTGCGCAATCAATTATACGTTATGTGAATAGGGCACATCTTAGATTCTATTTGTCTCCTTCGTATCTGATTAGAATTATATTCAGATTAAAATCGGTGAGGCAGTTATTTAAATTTGTTAAGGCTGCGATAGATTTACTGTTTTTATATTAGCATTATATTGATCAGTAGTTATATTATTTACTGGAAGGTTAAATTAAGATGAAATCAATTTATAGATTTATTATGGGATTACTTTTAATTGCAGGATTAATTCTAAGATTATATAGCATAGGATCTAAGAGCCTTTGGTTCGATGAAGCACTGTCTCTTTTGGAATCTCAGAAGAGCTTTGAGATACTTCTTGGTGTTGATGCAGAGGGTATGCATCCTCCTCTTTATCGATTATTCTTACATTTTTGGGGAGCACTTGGGAAAAATGAAATTTTAGTAAGAATACCCTCGTTGCTCTTTGGGGTATTGAGTATTTTGCTTATTTATATGATAGGTAATATATTATTTAATAAACCTATAGCATTGATTGGCGCATTTTTTCTTGCCTTTTCTCCTTTTCAGATTCATTATTCTCAAGAGGTAAGAATGTATACCTTATTGCTGCTTTTAAATTCGTTTTCTATATATTTCTTCCTTAAAATATTAAATCAAAATAAAGGTATCTTTTATTTATTCTACATTCTCTCTACATCCTTAGGTCTTTATTGTCATTATGCAGTTTTGCTTACTATATTTACACAGAATGTTTATTTTATATTATTCTATAAAAGATATAGATATATAATTCCAAGATGGATCACAGCGCAGGTTGCAGTACTTTTACTATTCTCACCATGGATTCCTGTTTTGATGAATCATCTCTTCAGAGTAAGAGATAATCTCTGGATACCCCCTATTTCAATATCGTCCTTAATGCTTACCTTTAAGAATTTTATGTTGGGTTATTATACTGCTAATTTATCAGTTATTTCTGTTGTATTTTCTTTCTTTGTAATCTTCGCTATATGCACTTTATTTCTTTTGTTGCCACAGAGAGAAAATGAGATTAGGAAAGAGAGTGTATTCTTTTTGTTATTTCATCTCTTATTCCCCCTTATCTCTGCATTTATTATCTCGAAGATATGGAGGCCGATATATTTAGACCGTGCGCTTATTGCTTTTTCTCCTATGTATTATCTTCTTTTATCATTAGGTATTGATAGGGCTAGAGATAATAGAATTCTCTTCTTTTCTATTCTATTTATGATAATGGTTTTGTTTAGCTTAACTCTTAAAAACTACTATCAGGGACAGAATTTTTCTTCTTCTATCGGTGTTCTCCCTAAAAAACCACTGAGAGAATCAATAGAATATATCATAACGAATTATAAAGAAGGTGATATTATTGCTCTTACACATCAAAGTCTGCTTCCTTCTTTTGAATACTATTGTCCAGATCGCTTGAGAAGACATCTGTATATTGTGGGTATTCCTGAGGGTGATTATATGTCTAATTATAAATCACTTCATTTAAAGG
>JAOZPD010000066.1 GCA_029932935.1 Candidatus Omnitrophota bacterium
TGTTCATCTGTAGATACTTTGCCGCCTGTTTAATGTCCATGAGGTTCTCGGTCATAAAAACCCCTCTTTCTTCTGTGTAAATAAACGATAAATTAGCTTTAATTAAAGTATTATATAAATATATTAGGCCTGTGGTGTTATTTTAAAATGAAGAATTATGCTTGTCAAGTTAATTTGTGACACATTCTATTCTACCGGCAGGGTTATCTTAAACGTAGTTCCCTTACCCTCAATACTCTCAACCTGGATAATACCCTTATGGGTCTCAATAATACGGTAAACAATGGATAAACCCAGCCCCATCCCTTTATCAGTAAGCTTGGTTGTAAAAAAGGGATTAAAAATGCTGGATAAATTCCTCTCTGGAATTCCGCATCCTGTATCCTGAAGGATTATATGGATATTGGTTCTATCCTTACTTAGAAAGCTCTTTACGGATATCTGTCCGCCATTTAGAGATCTCAGGCTGCATATAGCATCGCGAGCATTTGTAATCAGATTAAGAAATACCTGTTGAAGCTGATTGCTATCAGCCATAATCATAGGCAGATCCCTGGCTAAATGTTTACTTACTCGTATATTATGCAGTCTTAACTGCCCATCCAGAAGGCGCAATGAATTTTCCAGGGGCTCGTTCACATCTACCCTCCTCATAACAAAATCAGACTTTCTGGCAAATGTCTTAATACTCTTAATAATATTGCTCATTCTCTCTGACTGCTCTATTATCCTTTCTAGATCCTTTCTTATAGGATTACCCTCCTGCAAATCGGCAAATGCTGCCTGTGCAAAGCCCTTAATACCGGTTAACGGTTGGTTTAATTCGTGGGATATACCCGCAGCAAGCTGCCCCATAGCTGCCATTTTACTAGACTGAATTAACTGCTCCTGGGTGTGTTTAAGTTTATTATAAGCATCTTGTAATGCCTGTTGCGCCTTCCTGCGTTCGGTAATATCCCTTATATTACCCTGAAAGACTATCTCCTCTCCAAAGCAATTCTTTAATATAGTTACTGCTATTTCTACAGGTATCCCGATCTTCCTCTTGGTAAGTAGTATTGTTTCGAATACTGGAATCTCCTCTCCATTCAATAATTTTTTAAGTTTCTCTTCTATGACGTATGTCTCCGGATAAAGTTCATTTAGTCTTATAGAAAGGAGCTCACATTTAGAATACCTGCTGAGCTGAATTAATTGCTTATTTACATCCAGAATCTTTCTATCTCTGCTAAAGATAAATATCGCATCTCTGGCCTCATTAAAAGAAGCCCTGTATTTCTCTTCTGATTCCCTGATTCTTTCTTCTGTTCTCTTACGCTCAGTAATATCGCGGGCCGAGCTAAAGATAAAGGTTTCTCCTTTAATCTTTATTGGGAACGCCCTTATCTCCGCAATAACCTTATCGCGCCCCCTTTTCTTATTCAGAATAAACTCCACAGGTCCAATATGCTCACCCGAGATAACTTTCTCCAACAGCTCTCTTGCTTTAAATATCTCTTCCTCAGGCAAGAGCTTCAATCTTAAAAGATTCCTCCCGAATAATTCCCTGGCTTTATAACCCGTAAGATTCTCGGCAGCTCTATTCATAGTTAAAAGAGAACCCCTTACATCACACAAAAAATGTGCATCAGGAGCGTATTCAAATAATATCTTTAAGCGTTGTTCCGAATCTCTTAGCTCCTCCTCCGCCTTCCTGCGCTCGGTAAGGTCCTCCACAAAAATAAAAGCCTTCCTCTCTCCGTATTCCTCTGCCGGTATCCCCATAAAATTCATTACGGTGGTTCTCCTGGAATACTGCGAGGTATACTCAATCGGCCCCATAAAGAATGTCTCTCCCTGCAGAACCAACCTGATCTTATCCGCAATACCCAATTCTCTATATGGGCGCAATTTAAATACATTCAGATTCTTAAATTGCTCGTAGGTATTGCCTGTTATCCTGACCATTGCCGGATTTACATAATCGATATCGCCTCTGGTATTTACAACATATATCCCTAATGGTGCCTTTTCTAAAAGGTTGCGCGTTGTCTGATATGCCTTCCTGAGAACCTCCTCTGCCCTTTTACGCGTTGTTACATCGTGCCATATACTCTGGATGAATTCCTTGCCCCCGATAGAGATAGCCTTGGCATTTATCAGCATATCCCGTATCCTTCCATCCTTTGTCCTGTGTCTGGTCTCAAAGGTATCGGATCCATTCCTGACGATCTTCTCAGTATGTCTGGCGACCTCCTCAGGTGACTCAACAATTTCAAAATCTGATATCTTGAGTTTACGGAATTCCTCACGGGTATAACCCAGTGTCTGGTGTGCCCGGTCATTAAAATCCACCATTGCCCCTGTTTTGGAATCAATAAGCACTATAGAATCCACGGCCTGCTCAAATATTGCACGATATCGCTCCTCAGATTCTCTCAATATCTGCTCTACCTTCTTGCGCTCTGTAATATCTCTAACTATACCCTGTCGCATCATCTTGCCGTTATACTTTATAACCCCTATGGCTATCTCAGCGTCAAACTGCGAACCGTTTTTATGTAATGCCTTAAACTCATAGCGGGTGGTAGCGGTCTTCTCCAGGGCTAACCTCTCTACCATCAAATTCCTGTAGTCAGGAGAAATAAATTCAGTGAATTCGCGCCCTATCATCTCCTCTTCGTTCCGACAACCGAACATCCTAAGCATAGCCTGATTTACAAATATAATCCTCAACCCTTGTATTATAGTAATTCCATCGATGGAATAATCTACCAGTGTCTTATATCGCTCCTCGCTCTCCCATAACGCCTCCTCCGCCCTCCTCCTCTCGCTGATATCGCGACTGACGCCAATAATCCCGATAGGACATCTGTTCGCATCTCGCAGGAAGGTAGCCTTCACCTCTCTCCACACCGTAGAACCATCCTGCCGCGTAAACTCCAGCTCTATCGTACGTAATCTGAAGGGGTCGCTAACACCCCTCTTTTCTCTGGACAGCTCTTCTGTAAAAATATCGATAGCTGTCTTAAAGGATGCTGGCGACAAAACATCCTGTAATTTATGATTGATTGCCTCCTCCGGGCTATAACCACGTATAAAAACTATAGATGGACTAAGATAAGTAAACTGTAAATTTAAATCCATTGTCCAGATAAGGTCCGTGGCACTCTTGACGATTAAACGATTGTGTATAATATCGCTGTTACACAACAATCCCTCGCTCTTCTCGTCAGACTTGCTGATACAGCTGTTAATTCCTAAGAGACCGGTAATCCTGGTATCTGAATCCTGCAGAAAGACCAATTTTATCTCCGCCCATATGGTGGAACTATCCTTGTGCCTATACTCAATATTCAGTGTCCGCGGATAGAAAGAGCTTCTCTTTCTGCTCATTCCTTCTATAGTCGCCTCCTCCAAGATGCTCCTGATAACACAATAAGAGGAATCGGTCAGGATTGCATCTGGTCCTGCCTTTATTATCTCCTCCAGTCTTAATCCTACTATATGTTCAATATAAGGACTTACATAAATAAACCTTAACTCATTATCTATAACCCAGATAACATCTGATACATTCTCAGGTAAGCGATGGAAGTACGTTTCGTATTCTCGTAATACTGACTCTATCTTTCTATATTTTATCCCCATCTGCTCCAGTTCAACTACACGCTGACGCATACGGTTCAATTCATCAATAAGTTGCTTCTTTGTCTGAAATTTATTCTTCATTACCTCCTCCTAAATTATTCTATATCTCTATTGCGATCACTCCTGCGAGGCTTAACCCCCTTTAATCCTAAATGATATCTAAATTTATACTATCTCCTTTCTTCAAAATCATCCTTTCTCTGGTATCCATCTTAATAATCTCTATCTTATAGAAATCGGAATCGTCTTCTTCTAATAAATAGCTAATCCTTGCACCGATAGCCATAGCAATATTAACCAAGGATTTTAATGATGGGCAGGCAACGCCTCTTTCCACCTGGGAGATGAACGATACGGTTATCCCTGACCTCCTGGCTACCTCTCTCTGACTTAATCCAATCCTACAGCGGTATTCTTTTATTCTCTGACCCAAGTTCATATAATTTATTACAATTGATATGACGCTTCTTTTATTGAAGAGGGGATTTATCCTTATTCAACAATCTCTCGATAACTACGCGTGTATGTTTTATATCAAACGGCTTCTCAATAAAATCATCCACACTGGGACGCAGTTCCTTTATTACCTCATCCTGCGGGCTGTAACCTGAAAACGCAACAATGCTCAATGCGGGATTTATTCTTCTTATCTCATTCACTAACTGGATACCGCTTAAGCCGGGGAGTACCAAATCCAAAATCACCAAGCCGATATCAGCATGCAATCTCAGGATATCCAATGCCTGCTCTCCGCTGGAGGCAATCATTATTTTATATTCATCGAAGGCTACCATAAAAGCCTCACAGACAACCCTCTCGTCATCTATCAGCAATATCTTCCTCTCAGACATTATCTCTCCATAAATATAATGTTATTTTTATTAACCGATTATCACTCAGGCAACACATACTCATCAATAAAAGTCACCTCGTAAACTATAAGGGAGAAGGATGCTGGAATCATAACATAATGATTACTGCCTCCTCAGATAAGAGGGTAAGATGCGGAGTTGCCCTCTATATTTAGCTATTGTCCGACGAGAGATACAAACCCCCTGCCTCTGCAGTATTTGCTTTATCTGCTCGTCACTCAATGGACTGCGGGAATCCTCCTCCTCAACCACATTCTGTATCCATGCCTTTATACTTCTATATGCACGACTTTGCTCTCCCATGCTTGCTCCGTCATCGAAAAAATACCTCATCTCTACGGTCCCCTGGGGTGTCTGGATATATTTTCCGGCAATCGCTCTGCTTATAGTTGACTTATGCATCCCCAGCATATCGGCTACGTCTTTCAATCGTAATGGCTTCAAATATAAACTACCCTTATCCAGGAATTCCCTCTGCAGATTTATAATACATTCAATAATTTTATTCATCGTCTCCCATCTCTGCTTGACCGCCCTCATCAGCCAGCGCGCCGAATCAAACTTCTCTCTCAGATATTTCTTAGTCGAGGAAGGTAAATTTCTCTCTCTAAGCAATCTCTTATAGAATGGGCTCAACCTGATCTGTAGCAACCTTCTGTCTCTATATTCAATCCAATAGTTATCTTCGATTCTATGCAATACCACATCGGGCATTATGCTTGTTGCCTGCTGAGGGCCGAAGTTCCTGCCTGGCTTCGGCTCCAATAAGGCTATCTCATTACAGGCCTGTCTTATTTCCTTAATAGAGACGCCCGTTAATCTGGATATCTTTGCGTATCTCTTCCTTTTTAAATCGGAGAGATAGCCTTTTACAAGTAAGCTCGCCAGGGAATCAGACCTTCCCTTAATTCTGAGCTGAATAAGCAAACATTCCTCCAGGCTCCTTGCTGCCACTCCCGGGGGATCAAATGCCTGAATTACAGAAAGTACATTCTCCACCGCTAAAATATCCATTCCCAATAATGTTGAAATCTCCTGAACAGAGGCCCGCAGATAACCATTATCATCCAGGTTTCCGATAATCATCTCTCCTATTTTATATTCGGATTCGGATAGATTCGACATTCTGAGTTGTACTAATAGATATTCCGATAATGAAGTCTGCTGGGTTAACATCTCCTCTAGGAAATTTGCTTCTGCCTGCTTCTGCCTATCATAAAAATATTCTCTCTCCTGATAATCCCTACTGAGTCCATCACTGAATCCGTCCATATTATCTCTGTACCTCGACTCCTCTTCTGAACAGATGATATCCTCTTCTAATAATGGGTTCTCTATCAACTCTCTTTCTAAAAGGCTCCTTAATTCCGGGGTAGGCAACTGTAGAATATCGATGGACCGTCTCATCAGGGGGGTTAGCTTTAAATGGGTAGCAACCCTGGGGCTTATTGTGCATTCTGATTTTAACCGAAGAGCTAAATTCATCTAACGGACTCTGCCTCCCTTCTCATCCTTACAATAGTAACCCGATGACCCAACTGTAAACTATTCTACGGGAGAACGGCTTACAGGCAACTTAATGATAAAAGACGTCCCCTTATCCGACTCGCTCTCCACCTTAATATCGCCTCCGTGCTGCTGGACAATATTACGGCTTATGGCCAAACCCAACCCCATACCATTGGCCTTGGTGGTGTGAAATGGCTCAAATATCTTCTCAATATGCTGGACGGGGATACCCTTACCAGTATCCCTTACCTTAATCTCTATATATTTTGATTTCTGAACACCCTCCCTGTCAACAGCGGTTGCCGAGACAATCAGTGATCCCTGATTGGACATTGCCTCGATAGCATTGGTGACCAGGTTAATAAGTACCTGTTTTAGCTTTTGGCTGTTTCCCTGAATGCGGGGCAACCCTTCCTGGATATGTACCTCTAATCTTATATTACTCTGCGCTGCCCTCTCCTCGATTAAACAGTGGATATCCCTCATCAGAGCAGCCACGTCCAGCTCATCAAACGAAAAATCGAGTTTTGTACCCCGGGAGAAATCAGATAAATCCTGTAGCATAGACTTCCATCGCTGCAGCTCCTGGGGAATAGTCTTGGCAAACCTCTCCACAAATTTCTTATCGTTGTATCTCCGTGGGAACAACTCAACAAAGGTATTCACCATTACCAGGGAATTCTTCAATTCATGTACGATTGCCGTGGCTGCCTTCCCAATAATAGAAAGCCTCTCTGAAACCTGAGTCTCCTTAAGCTTCTTTATCATATTATTGAAGGAGAACACCAGAACCCCCAGCTCATCCTTCCTCCTGAACGGAATATACTCATCGAATCTGCCCTGGGCTACCTGTCTTGTAGAATCGGCCAGCGCCTTGATTGGCCTAACCAAGGCCTTTGCTATCAGTATACTAATAATAATAGCGATCAATTCGCTCAAGATAATCAAGGTCCAGGAATACGCCTTCATTCTGGAGGAATAGGCAAACGCCT
>JAOZPD010000067.1 GCA_029932935.1 Candidatus Omnitrophota bacterium
AGATTTGTTTAACCTTTGCAAGGCAGGGGGCAGATATTGTTATTGGCGATGTTAATCTTGAACGGGCAAGGGAGAGTAAGCAGAAGATTGATGCCCTGGGTGTAAATGCCGAGGTAGAGGAGTTAGATGTTACTGATTACTCTAAGGTTCAGAATACGGTAAATAAAATTCTTGACAAATTTAAAAAGATTGATATATTAGTTAACAATGCCGGCATTACTCGAGATAATCTTATCTTGAGGATGAGTGAAAGCGAGTGGGAGGCAGTGATAAAGGTTAATCTTGCTGGAACATTTAATTGTACTAAAGCTGTTTCCCGTATAATGCTGAAGCAGAGAAGCGGCAAGATTATCAACATAGCCTCAATTATTGGTATAGTTGGTAATATCGGTCAAGCCAATTATTCTGCCTCCAAGGCAGGGATAATCGCTCTTACAAAAACAACGGCAAAGGAGTTGGCATCCCGTAATATAAATGTTAATGCTATAGCTCCTGGTTTTATCCAGACCCAGATGACCGATAGATTGTCTGGGGAGATAAAGGAGAAAATGCTGGCCCAGATTCCATTGGGTCGCTTTGGTAATCCAGAGGATATAGCTAATGCGTGCTTGTTTCTGGCCTCAGAAGAGTCAAGTTATATTACAGGACAGACAATAATTGTGGATGGAGGTTTAGTGTAGACTGCAAAGTTACAAGGAGGGAAGATGTCGGTAGAAGAGAAGGTTAAATCAATAATTGCTGAGCAGTTAGGTGTAAAGCCAGAAGAGGTTACTCCCGGAGCGTCATTTATTGATGATTTAGGGGCCGATTCTTTGGATACAGTAGAATTGGTTATGGCTTTAGAGGAAGAGTTTGGTATCGAGATACCCGATGAGGATGCCGAGAAGATGACCACAGTAGGGGATGCGGTTAAATATATAGAGGAAAAAGCAGAGAATAAATAATTTATAATTGATGATTAATGATTGATAGATTGCCCCGCATTTAATAAGCGGGGCAAATTTTTACCATCAGCTCTTGGTTGTCTTTTCAGGATAAGGTGATAATTCACTGATTGAAGCATGTATGATGTCTGGAGAGAAAGGGATAATGAAAAGAAGGGTTGTTGTAACAGGCTTAGGGGTTATATCGCCCGTAGGGAATAATGTATCTGCGTTCTGGCAGGGTATTATTGAGGGTAGAACTGGTATCGATAAGATTACAGTGTTTGATACCTCAGGTTTTGATAGTCGGATAGGCGGAGAGATTAAGGGGTTTAAGCCCCAAGATTACGGCATTAGACCACGAGATTTGCGCAGGATGGAGAAATTTGTTCAATACGCTACTGCTGCCTCAAAACAGGCGGTAGATGACTCAAATCTGGATTTAGATAATGAAGATAGAAGCCGTATTGGTGTTTTGATTGGTTCGGGAATCGGTAGCCTGAGAATCATTGAGGAGGAGCATAAGGTTCTCTTGAGGGACGGACCCTCGCGAATCACGCCCTTTTTAATCCCCATGTTAATTGTTAATGAGGCCTCTGGATGGGTGGCGATTGCCTTCGGGTTAAGGGGGCCGAATTCATGCGTGGCTACTGCTTGCGCCTCCGGTACGCATGCAATCGGGGATGCCTTCAAGATTATTCAGCGAGGGGCTGCTGAGGTTATGATAACCGGTGGGACAGAGAGTGCGATTACTCCTATGGGGTTAGCGGGATTTTGTGCATTACGAGCCTTATCCTGCCGTAATGATAATCCACAAAAAGCCTCTCGGCCTTTTGATAAAGAGCGGGATGGTTTTGTTATGGCTGAGGGAGCCGGGGTTGTGGTGTTGGAGTCTTTAGAGCACGCGAAAGAGAGGGGGGCGGAGATTTATGCTGAGATTGCCGGATATGGAATGTCTTGCGATGCCTATCATATAACCGCTCCGGATCCTGACGGAGAGGGGGCGGCTATGGCGATGAGGGCCGCCTTGAATGATGCAGAGATGGCTCCTGATAGGATAGATTATATAAATGCCCATGGCACCTCGACTAAATTGAATGATAAGATTGAGACAATGGCAATAAAGAAGGTGTTGGGCCCCCATGCAAAACAGGTCATGGTAAGCTCTACTAAATCTATGCTGGGGCATCTCCTGGGTGCTGCTGGGGGGGTAGAGTTTATTGCTACTTGCCTCACGCTTAAGAGGAATATTGTTCATCCTACCATAAATTACGAATATCCCGATCCTGAATGCGATCTGGATTATGTTCCTAATCAGGCTCGTCAGGCGCAGGTAAGGGTTGCGATGTCTAACTCGTTGGGATTCGGGGGACATAACGCCACACTGATTGTTAAGAAATTCACAGATTAATATTAGATAGATATAAACAGAGGAAGGCATTGCGGTTATTATTATATAGCCTCTCTTTTTATCGTTAATATCGGTAGTTCATTGGGGCGATTCGATGGGATACACAATTGCTTATAAGATATTACTGACACATATTAAAAAGAAGCGAATAGCGGCCGGGGAGTTTATTGAGGCCAGGATAGATTTGGCTTTAGGGAATGATATCACTGCTCCTTTGGCTATTGAGCAATTCAAAAGATACGGTGTAAAGAGAGTTTTTGATGCTAATAAGATTGTTCTTGTTCCAGACCATTTTACTCCAGCTAAGGATTCAAGGAGCGCAAACCAGTGTAAGATATTATCAGGCTTTGCCAGGGAGCAGAAGATAAAAAATTATTTTGAGATTGGTTATATGGGCATTGAGCACGCCCTGTTGCCTGAGAAGAAGTTGGTTTTACCGGGGGATTTAATTATCGGAGCAGATTCCCATACCTGTACATATGGGGCATTGGGTTGTTATGCCACGGGTGTCGGTTCTACAGATTTAGCGCGCGCCTTTATTGATGGAAGGTGCTGGTTTAGAGTCCCCCGCACAAAGAGATTTATATATTTCGGCAAGTTAAGCAGATGGATTGGCGGAAAGGACTTGATTCTATATACTATAGGAAATATAGGGGTGGATGGGGCATTATGCGAGGTTATGGAATTTGCAGGTCCGGTTATAGGTAAACTCGGCATGGATGATAGATTTACTATGGCCAATATGGCTATTGAGGCAGGGGCTAGGGCAGGGATTATTGAGCCAGACGAGATAACACTAAGATATATTAATCCTGCCCCCAGAGAATATAAAGTCTATCACAGCGATAGGGATGCTAATTATGAAAAGATATACGAGTACGACATATCCAAGATAGAGCCTCAGGTAGCATGCCCACATTTGCCAAGCAATGTTAAGTCAGTAAGCGAGCTTAAAAATATTAAGCTTGAGCAGGTAGTGATCGGTTCTTGTACAAATGGCAGGATTTCTGATTTGAGGATTGCTGCCCGCATATTAAAAAATAAGAAGGTTAAGGCAGGCTTAAGGCTTATAGTAATTCCTGCGACCCAGAAAATTTATCTGGAGGCTATAGAGGAAGGGCTTGCCGAGGTCTTCCTTGCCGCAGGAGGGGTATTTTCTACTCCTACCTGTGGCCCATGCCTGGGTGGTCATATGGGGGTTTTAGCAGAGGGTGAGAGTTGCCTGGCTACTACAAATAGAAACTTTATCGGAAGGATGGGTAGCCCTGAATCTTTTGTGTATTTGTCCAGTCCAGCGGTAGCAGCGGCCTCAGCAGTCAAGGGAAGAATCTCGCATCCGGATGAGGTGTCATGATTATCAAGGGCAGGGTTCATAAATTTGGGGATGATGTGAATACCGATGATATTATCTCGGCAAAATACCTTGTATCCACCAATGCCGAGGAGTTAGGCGTTCATTGCATGGAATCCATAAGGCCGAATTTCGCACGTTGCGTAAAGAGAGGGGATATTATTGTCGCGGGTAAAAATTTTGGTTGTGGCTCTTCCAGGGAACACGCACCATTAGCTATTAAGGGTTGCGGGATAAAGGCTGTTATAGCAGAGAGTTTTGCGGGTATTTTCTTCAGAAATGCAATCAATATCGGATTACCATTCCTGGAGATTAAACATATAAATGAGATATCAGAGGGGGATTATCTTGAAATAGATTTATCCAATGGTATAATAAAAAATCTAAATAATAATGATGTATATCACAGCCAATCCTTTCCCGAATTTCTGCAGGATATTATAAAACAGGGAGGATTAATGAATTATATAATGAAACAAAGGAAGGTCAGATGTATAAGATAGCAGTTATTCCTGGCGATGGAACAGGGCCGGAGGTTATAAGAGAAAGCCTGAAGGTTTTAGAGGCAGCAAGTAAAAAATATAATTTTGCTTATGAAAGTACGATTCTTGATTTTGGCGGAGAGAGATATCTTAAGACAGGTAAGACCTTAGAGGATAAAGATATAGAGGAATTGAAAGGGTATTCTGCTATACTCATGGGTGCAATAGGCCATCCCGAGGTAAAGCCCGGTATCTTAGAGACGGGCATACTTTTAAAGATAAGATTTTCTTTAGATCAGTATATAAATCTGCGCCCGATAAGACTTTATAAAGCAGAATTTTGTCCGTTAAAGAACAAGAATCCGGAGGATGTCGATTTTGTGGTGGTGCGCGAGAACTCTGAGGGGCTTTACAAGGGTATGGGCGAATTCAGGAATAAGGGTACAATGGATGAAGTGGCGATCCAGATTTCTTATAATACCCGATTAGGTATTGAACGATGCATACGGTATGCCTTTGAGTATTGTCGGAGGCGTAACAAAAAGAACAAACTTACCCTTTGCGGTAAAACAAATGTGCTTACCTATGCCTGGGATTTATGGGAGAGGACGTTTAATGAAATTGCCAGGGAGTATCCGGATATCAACATTGATTACGCTCACGTGGATGCTACGAGCATGTGGTTTGTTAAGAATCCGGAGTGGTTTGATGTAATTGTTACCGACAATATGTTTGGCGATATTATTACCGATCTGGGTGCCATGATTCAGGGTGGTATGGGCATCGCGGCTGGCGGCAATATTAATCCAGAGGGGGTTTCTATGTTCGAGCCCATCGGCGGGTCAGCCCCAAAATATACCGGTAAGAATGTAATTAATCCCCTGGCAGCCATATGCTCTCTGTCAATGATGCTGGATAATTTAGGTGAACGGGAAGCGGCTGAGGCTGTGGAGGGTGCGGTAATCAAGGTGGTAAGAACAAAACTGAAATCGCTGAGCGCAGGCAAGATGGGATATTCCACGCAGGAGGTAGGCGATCTGGTTGTTGAATACCTATAACATCAATTATGAGGAAAAAATATAATATTGCAGTAGTAGGGGTAGGGGCTGTGGGTTTGCAGATGCTACGTTGTCTTCGTATCCGCAGGTTTCCGATTAAAGAATTACGGGTTTTTGCCCGCTCTGGCAGGGATATTAATATAGATGGGCTCAATTATAAAGTAGAGCCTATTTCTGCTGGGGGTTTTGATGGTATAGATATAGCCCTTTTTGCTGGAACCGAAGGGGAGAAGGGGGCAGCAGTTACATTTGCTCACGAGGCTATTAGAAGAGGAGCGGTAGTGATTGATAACGGAGCAGATTTTCGTATGAATAAGAAAGTGCCCCTGGTTATCCCCGAGGTGAATCCACGGGATATAAGAAAACATAAGGGTATAATCGCTAATCCTAATTGCTCTACCATTCAGATGGTGGTGGCTATTTGGCCTATCTATAAAAAATTTGGTATTAAGAGAATAATCGTCTGTAGCTATCAGGCGGTATCCGGTGCTGGTCGAGGAGGCATTGTTCAGCTTGAGGATGAGTTGAAACAGAGGAGTTCGTCGCAGAGAACATTTACTTATAATATAGCTAAGAATGTTATTCCCCAGATAGGTAGATTTGAGGAATCAGGCTTTACTACAGAAGAGTGGAAGATGGTTCGTGAGACGCATAAGATTATGCATGATAAGAAGATAAAGATTTCAGCGACTTGCGTAAGGGTTCCTGTTGTAACGGGGCATTGCGAGGCAGTATATTTAGAGACGCGCAAGAGGGCAACTGCCCAGAGTGTTAGAGAATTACTGAATGTCAGTCCGGGTGTAGTGGTGATTGATAGACCTCAAGACCAGATGTATCCATTGCCAATAGAGTCAGAGGGTAAAGAACCGGTATTTGTGGGCCGCATAAGAAATGACCCCTTTTTAACAAACGCTCTTTGGTTATGGATAGTTTCTGATAATTTACTTAAGGGGGCCGCACTTAACGCTATCCAGATTGCTGAAAAGCTTATCTCTTCTGAATCTAAAGCCTAAAGAGGAAATCCATCTTTAGGATTAATCTCTGCCATAAGGAACCAGCGTTCTTAAGCTCATCGAGGATATTTCTGTAATAGCTTAACGCCTTATCTACCTCGGGTTTGATAATCTTATGCGTGCTGTATCTGGCCTCCATAAACAGGTTGGTCATTCGATTATAATCGCTCAACAGACTATCAAATCTCTGTCCCACCTTCATTAGGTGCTCTTCAGGGTCAGTAATTATAGGGTATTTGTAGCCAAAGATATTCAATACGCGCGAGAGGAAATTATACAGCAGGATTATAGCCATACCATTCTCATTCTTTGAATAATATCTTCTGAACTTATTTCTCTCTCTCAGATATGGAAATAAGAATGCGATTGCGCAGTAAATCAGGAAGAGCAGAATCAAGAATATTAT
Source organism: Candidatus Omnitrophota bacterium (assembly GCA_029932935.1). Lineage (GTDB taxonomy): Bacteria > Omnitrophota > Gorgyraeia > Gygaellales > JAHJCI01 > JAOZPD01. The sequence continues at coordinate 6,645 of JAOZPD010000067.1, forward strand.
AAATATAAAAAAGCGTATCAATAAATCAAAAAATGGTATTCTGTTTTCAGCTTCTTCTTCCTGGGGTTGCTCGGTCTCTTCTTCAGCGAGTATTTCCGATAGAACAAGATCGTATTCTCTCTGGGTACGCAATATTTTCCTTTTGAGTCGCTCTAGTTTCTCCACCAGGATTTCCTTTTTAGCCCAGGTTTTGCGTATCCGGGCTGCCCTTTTGCTCTTTACCGATTGA
>JAOZPD010000068.1 GCA_029932935.1 Candidatus Omnitrophota bacterium
CAGTAATTATTCAGTTTTCCCCTACATAGGTATAACAGGTATCCTTTTAGGATTGTTAGGGGTTTGGATTTATATTTGTAATAATATTGAGACTGTTTTGAATCTACATATGTCTCTCTGGGAGGGTAACATAAGCATTTTTGTATCCTGGATATCATTGATACAAGAAGAAAACAGCTTATACTCGGAGATAGACCGAGGAGAGGTTTTAAAAGAAGAAACTTTTAATAAAAGACCTATTGTCAGAGGTGCCGCGGCTCGAGAGGAGATCTCTATCAGTGAGGAGGGCGATGTCGTTCTTAGATTGAGTAGTGGAGTTACGATGGTTGTAGGTAATATTAATAATCCCAATTTTATATTTGGAGAGAAGATTGTCCGATGGGCATACGCACACAGAATATTAAATTTGAGAGTAGACCGTTGGTTTCCTCCTTATAATATAGCACACAATCTTTATGAATATATAGAAGAAAGCCATGAATATGTAAGAGCCGATATAGAAAACTATAGAAGATTCCTTATGTATACACTGTACAAAATGGGTAGATTGAGAGGTATAAGAGATATTGAACAGAGAATAGAATCCTGGTGTAGCTCCAATAGCGTTCCTCTACCAAATGGCTGGGAGGAGACCCGTATAACCTTAAGAAGAGGATCTCAGTATATAGAGCAAAGGGAAAGAAGGAGGCGGTATTTAGCTAAGCAGATTCAGGGATGGTTTGCAGCCGCAGCATATGAGGATGACCCGCGGCTTAGATACAGATTATTCGATAGTGCGGTAGACATAACAAGACTTCCCTTCTGGGAGCTCCCCATCTGGCCAATTGAAAATACAGAAGGAATAGAGGCAGGGTTGGTTGAATGGATGACGCAGCAGGGTTCGAGAGCACCACCAGAATATCATACGTCAACCAAACTCTCTCTTTCAGAATTATATGGCTTCCGGTCTGCGCCCGACCACGTTACTCATACCCCCATTGAGTTGGAGAACCTTAAAGGCATTGATTTAGGAGAGGTGACCATCAATGGACAGCTCTTCTTTAGTGTTCCAGGTTTAGGTAGATTGCCAAGACATTATCAGCAGGCATTAAAGGACATTATCGGTTTCATTGCCCACTATATTCATGCTCCCCCTCCAAAGTTTTTCAAGGTAGTAGTCACTCTCGATACCCTCCAGCCAGACGGTAGAAGACCCTCTATGTACTATGATGCCACAATAAATACACTTTATATACATCCTATCCATTTGACGGGAGATTTGCCTGTTGAATATACCAGATTTGTTTCAGCACACGAATCATTTCATATCAATAATCCGGAATCAAGTGAATATGAGGCAGTGAGATATTCAATCAGAGTATTTATGGGGCTCAGTGGGCAGGATAGAGATGCGCTGCTCATATTCTTGGATTCTCCTTATTACATAGAGACATTTAGGTTAGAGCAGATACTTACAAAGGCGAATAGTTTGGTTAAACAGAGGTGTTCTCCGGAGGATGCACTGGAGATACTCGGGGCTAGCATAAATAATCTCTTCTTATTCTTCCCTCATACAAGCTCATTCAGTCCTCCATCTAAAGAGTGGTATTTCAAAAGGGATAGGCAGACAGTAACCAGAAGACATTTTATTATAGTGCCATTTACTCATCCTATCTTGAGATTATTTAATCTACCTCATCCTATTTTGCAGATTAGAGAGTTATTGGAGCAGATTCTCGATGAGGCATTTGTAGAATTGCTGGAGAAGGTAAACAGTAAGGCATTTCTTGAATTGGCGAGGAGAGGGTTATATTCTGGTCAGTTGCGTCATAATCCATTATCCGTCCCATATCTGAAGTGGCTGCGAGGCAACCGAAGGCAGATGGGCATTGATAGGCACACCCAGATGAAGGATTTTCTTAGTAGTATTTCCCTTACGGCGCTTTCAAACGAATATTCCAGATCTGTTATCCGAGAGATTAGTATTCTTCTTAGTTATCTTTGGATGATTCACTCGGCCCTTGCTGACCATCTGGAGCGGCGAGGTCTAAGGGAGTTTGTGGATTACATTAGGAGAAAGGAAGTGGAATCTTATGATGAGAATGAACCACAGCGACAGGAGGCCGCTAGACTTCTTGTGAATAATGCGATAATGGAAAAGGCTAAGGGATTAGCAGAAGAATCCCTTTCTCCTTATGACCCAGGTATTGACCATCCTAAGATTGCTGTATTATTGAGCATAATTACAGATATACTCACTTGGAATCCGGCAGCGAAAATAGTAATTGTCGCCCACCAGGTAGTGACTGTAGAGAAGATCATAGATTTATTAGATAAAAGAATGCACATTAGAGCAGCTGGATTATTAGGTAGTATGAGCGATGGACAGCGCCAAGACTTAATTCGATTATATGAAAGTAGAGAGATAAATATTATAGTAACCCAGACGGTAGCAATGGCTAAGCGTGGTAAGAGGGAGTATCTGCCCAGGCAGGCAGATATACTGTTTATCCTGGAGACACTCACGCCCAGAGAGGAAGAGCAGGTATTACGCCGTTTTACTCTTCGAAGACCAAGGCATGTTTATACATTGGTAGCTGAAGATACAAAGGATACCAGTCTCATGCATAGATATCAGGGTGCGGTATATACCAAAATGCCAGATGTATCTCTTGTACCGCTGGATAGCCCTATTAATCAGGTATTTGTAGGTAACGATAAACAATCTGCTTCTCAGATACAGGCTGAGAGGATTAGGGGGATTATATTACAGGCATTGAGGACAGAATCGACGCAGTCGGGTCCACATTATGCATTTTTAGGTGGTACGGGGCATAGCTGGTTTGATAGTGAGGCGAGATTGCGAGGGGGGCATATAGCGTTTAATGAGGAAGAGATTCTCGAGGAGACAAATAGGATAACTATAGGGGATATTATCATGTGGTTTGTTATTTATCCCATATTAGATTATATATCCAGATTGTTGGTTTCTATTATAACTAGAGAGAGATTGGATTGGGTAGAGAAGATATATATTAACCATAAAATTTGCAGAAGATTATTAGGGCCGGTATTATATAATCTACAGGTCGCCTTTTATGAACAATCAGGAATATACACAATTCCGCATGATGAATTATACATTCATCCTCAGTCTATATTTGTCTCTAGAGAAGAGAACGAGGCGCGGATAATCCTTGCCACAGGTGGCTCGCCCGAGATTACCTATGCTATTTTAACTAGCTTTGATGATATTCCTTGGGGCAAGGTGCGTATTCAGATGTTAGATGAATACGATACGGTAACCTTTGATTATCACCGATATGTTTATGATAATATAGTGCTTCCTCTTAGAGAGAGAGGTAAATCGGTCCCTACCATTTGTCTTCTTGGCCGCTCCAGAGGGGCCGGCATGTCATTCAGAGAGGTATTCAGGGTTATGTTATCTGGGGCGTTAATGCAGTGTCCACATCATGTAAAGCTTGCCCCCGGCACATTGGTAGCTAATGCCGATGATTTAGGCATAATCGCTGGCGCAACACAGGCCTTTACCTTAACCATAGATGATATCAAGACCGCCATGATTATTGATATGCTATTGGTTAATCCCAAAAAGGTTGGTTCGACAATATGTTTAGTAGACGGGTTTCGGAATGGTGATTTAGCCGCGGTTGTCAGATTAACAGGCCATTCTAATTGGAATATTACAACTACCATTCCTATAGCTGCATTAAGTAAGCGTCTTGCCTCATGCATGCCTATCCAGGAGGTTATTCGCTTAAGGCAGGAGTGGCGGGAGCAATATCTGGATTATAACAAAGGCAAGGCGTCGTTGTCTGATTTCGCATCTCTACCGCTCGAATCAGAGAGATGCCCTTCTGAATCCGATAGTTGTTCAATATGCGGCTGCCCTGAGGATGCCTCATCAGAGGGATATTCCAGAGAGCGTGTAACCGCTGAGGTATATTGTACGGGTGGTATTCGTTCCTTTAAGAGAATTCATAATCCCTTCAATTTATCGGTAGTCCAAAGGGCAATGGATTTAGTAGGAGATAAAGAAGATATCCAGAGGCAGCTGCAGGAGAAGGGTGTAATATTTGTTTGGGCTCCTGCTCTATGGACTATTGGTACAGCTAATCATTGCGAAAATAACACGCTCTATATTATACTTCCTGAACCGCTCTCAATAGAAGGCATTGCGCATGAAATCTGGGCAGTACTTAACGATAATAGAAATCATAGTGAGAATCCAGTAAGGGTGGTTGAGAGGGTAAACGATTTGGCACGTAGACAGAGCGAAAGGCCTATTTTGTGGGAGGAGAGAGATTCTATAAAAGAGGGCGAGATTATTGACGGCAGATATAGGACTATAGCCATCCTTGGTAAGGGAGGTATGGGGCAGGTATATCTTTGTAAGGATATTCAGACTGGGCAGTGGCGCGCAGTAAAGATGATGCGGCCGGATAGCATCGCTGATTCAAGATTAAGAAGTATTAATGTCGAGCAATTTCTGAGAGAGTTTGATTTGTTATCTCGCTGCCAACACAGGAATATTATCCATGTCTATGAGCAAGGCGCATATAATGGTAATTTGTATTATACAATGGAATATATACGGGGAGCCACACTAGAAGAGATTATACGCACACAGGATACTACGCGGGATGTCTATACAATTCTTGAGTGTTTACAATGGACCGAGCTTATCGCAGGGATTGTGCAGTATTTACACGGCTCTTATGCTGGTGTAGCGATAGTCTGGCGTGACTTGAAGCCAGCTAATATTCTGGTTGAGGTAGGGACTGGTCGGTTGGTAGCGTATGACTTTGGAATTGCACGAGTCTGGGAGGGTGATGGACAGAGGAAAGAGATGGTTGGTACGGAGGGGTATTCTCCGCCCGAACAGTATCGGGGGATTGTAAGCCCCCAGATAGATATATATGCAATAGGGGTGATGCTCTGGGACCTTCTATCGGATGAGGACCCACGATGCATCCAGCCCTTTGAATGTAATAGGGGTAGATATAGATTGACACCAGAGAGCATCGATGAGAGATTTGGTTATTGCTCTTCTCAGCTGGTGGGCGAGGAGATATTACAGGCAATCATCTCCTTTATTGATAGGGCTACCGAATATGACTCAAGTAGAAGATATCAAACTATAGAGGAGGTACTGGCGGCCATTCGAGAATTGAAAAAGGATGTAAGAAAAACAAAGTTGATTTATGAGCAATTACAAGCATTGATAGCGGAAACAGGTTTATCCTCTCAACAAATAGTCCAATTGGATAGGATATGTGGTGTTTCCCCCGATTTGTCTATTCCTTACATAGTCTCCAGATTGCATGAACAGAAGGCCTTTGCTGCACTTTGTGATATTGCACAGGACAGCACTATAGGATCATTACGTAAAGCGGCAATTGAGTGTTTGGGGGGGTCAAATAATACTGATTACGTTCCTTCTCTGATACATATTGCACTACGCGATAAGGCAGGAGAGGATATAGAAGTTAAGATTGCAGCTTTAGTAGCCTTGAATAGATTAGGATTTCCTCATCTGGCAGCACGGACAGCAGAGGCGCTTCTTTATTTCGAGTTACAGGAGCGTTCTGAAGGAGACACAGTCAACCCGCCTTATTATAGAGAGATACTGAGGATTGCCCTGAGCCATAATATGGTAGTTAGGGAATTCGCTCGAGAGTTAGATATACCGGCTGCAGAGGTAGTAGAGGGATTTATTCAGAGTGGAGTTTCGCCTGAGGAGTTGTTATTTACCGAGCATTATGAGATATTCATTCCTCCTCAGATAGTCGAGGTTTACATTAGACAATTATTTATAGGATTAATTAATTATTTCTATTCTGGCTCTCAGGAGTGGGTTGTGTATAAAGAGGGGATAGCGCAGATACAGGCTATGCAGGAAAGGATGTCGCGCTTATTAGAAAGGTTAAAGCAGTCTTATGGAATAAAAACACAGGTTTACGAATCTACTTCATTAAAAGAACTATGTTCTCAAGACCCAGCCTTTATAGTTTTGGATGGTTTGTCTAATTTAGGATATTTTGATGCGATTGGTGTTTTCGCGCAATATAGCGAATGTAGTTCGATAAAGGTGAGGGCTGTTGATTATCTAGGTGCAACTAATGATTCTGCATATATACCGCTATTGGTAGGTATAGCAGTGCAGAATGCTACTGATCAATATGTATTAGACGCAACCTTAACAGCTATGGTTAATTTAGGCTTTGCTGATACCGCAGATCATATTAGATCTGCTTTGCATAGATTGAGCCCTGTAGATGATAGCAATGTATATTGTTCAGACTTGGAATGCTATCCTCAAGAAGGATCGACATTTTGTATTATATTGCTTCTTTTAGCGGAACGACTCTTGCGGATCGAGATGCTCTCGGGAGAGATGGCTCAGGGATTAGATAACTGGGTTGTTGTTGCTTTAGAGATTATGATAATTGTAGTTATTATTAGCAGTATAGGTGCGTATTTATACTACAGAGATAGAGGGAAGCGTGTAAGCAGGGTAGATAGGGAGGTTGATCAGGTGGGATTAATAGAGACAATTGATCCGGAGGGTGTCCTGCATGGCAAGGAAATCAATATTGTTTTAATTAAAGAAGAAGGCGAGGTAGGGATGCCTGAGCTTTTTGTTTTCCGGATAGCCCTCCAATTAGCCTCTAGATTGCCAGGGACAAAGATTAATGTTGTCCTATATGAAGAGGATTCATTGCAGATAATACGTACTCTTAAAGATTTTTATGAATTGCCTCCTAATGTATATATATGGACTATGAATGATGCCTGTTGTCCTCAATGTGCTGATTTTATATTGA
>JAOZPD010000069.1 GCA_029932935.1 Candidatus Omnitrophota bacterium
ATAAATTGAAGATTCCTCCTGGGCAGCGTCATGAACTCTGTCGTGGTCTACATGCAGAGCAGAATGCGCTTATCCAGGCTTCATTGCATGGGGTTAGCGTTAAAGGGAGTACATTTTATGTTACCAATCATCCCTGCATTATCTGCGCCAAGATGCTTATTAACGCCGGCATCAAGGATATTGTAATTGCTAAGGGTTATCCTGATGCGATGGCTATGGGTTTCTTAAGAGAGGCAAAGATAAGAGTAAGAATAGTCAAAAATAGATGACCAACAGACGATAGATTATTATCTACGGCTGGATAAAATGAATTGTCCCTATTGTGGTTTTAAAGAGGATAGGGTTGTGGATTCAAGGGCGACCGCAGAGAATTCTGCTATTCGGCGTCGTAGAGAATGCTTGAAATGCGGACAGCGCTTTACCACATACGAATATATTGAAGATATATCGTTGATGGTGATTAAGAAGGATGGACGCCGTCAGACTTTCGATCGAAAGAAGATATTGGCGGGTATAATGAAGGCCTGCGAAAAACGACCAATTAGTATTGACAAAATGGAAGAGATTGTTATATCTGTGGAACGAGCGGTACAGAAAAAATCAGACCGTGAGGTATCCAGTCGTCTGATTGGTGAATTGGTAATGGATCGCTTGAGAGTATTGGACGATGTTGCTTATGTTCGGTTTGCCTCAGTCTATCGCCGTTTTCAAGACGTGAGCCAATTCTTGTCAGCTTTAAATGAAATATTAGAAAGAGAGAAATCACGTAGAAAGAGGAGGACAAAGAGGAGGATGCCCTGATGGTAGATCTGTTTTCTCATCTTCAATATAAGCGATGTCAACCATACAAAAGGAGGACAAAAAGGAGGAGATCTGATGGTAGAGATGGAATTAAATAAGATCGTTATTAATGAAAAAAGACATGATCAACTAATTGTATTAAAAGAAAAAGGCGGAGAGAGGCTTCTGCCCATTGTAATTGGTTTAGCTGAGGCCTCAGCGATTAAAATGAAGATAGGTGGTTTTAATCCTCCCCGTCCTCTTACTCATGACCTCCTGCTTTCAATGATTGAGAATCTGGAAGCCACCTTAGAGAAAATAATAATTGATCGATTAGAAGAGAATACGTTTTTTGCTAAACTTATTATAAAAACCAACTCAGGTGATACAAAGATTATCGATGCTCGTCCTTCAGATAGTATTGCTTTGGCAGTTAGAGCGAACGTCCCTATATTTGTTGATGAATCAGTTATTAAGCAGGCAGAGGTGTTTAATAAATGAGCCCTTGTTTTATAATTGACAGAGAGGAATGAGAGCACGAGGATATATTTAATATAAGAATCATAGTTATTCAGATAAATAGAATTGATGAGGATAGGTATTCTTGCGGATACACATGATAATTTGCCTCAGATTAGGAAGGCGGTTAGGTTCTTTAAACGCAGGAGGGTAAACTTTGTGTTGCATGCTGGAGATTTTATCTCGCCATTTGCGGTGAGAGAATTATTGAGGGAGTTACCCTGTGGTTTCTATGGTGTATTTGGCAATAATGATGGCGAGCGAGTAGGTCTTAGTAAGGTTTCTAAGAGAAGGATAAAACCTCCTCCCTTAAAAATCATTCTAAATGGACGAAGGATTATCTTGGTCCATGATATAAATTCAATCAGTATGGAGACCGAGAAGGCCGAGTTGATTGTTTCGGCCCATACACATAAACCAGAGATTTCTCGTAAGTCATCATTCTTGTTGGTTAATCCAGGAGAATGTGGTGGTTGGTTAAGCGGCCGTTCTTCCGTGGCAATTATAGACTTGGAAAAGCTTAATCCCGCAATATTTTATCTCTGATCTTATGAATACTCCTCTTGTTGTCCTGCAAGATCGATCCATATTAAATCGTATTCTCAAATTTAGTCAGATAAATAACTTTCAAGTTTTTATTGTGGGAGGGTTTCTGCGAGATATAATTTTAGGCAGAAAGAGAGGCAATATCGATATTGATTTCGCTGTTAAAAACGGTGCAATTAAATTAAGTTCTGATTTAGCTAAATATATAAAGGCTGGTTTTGTGGTTCTGGATAAGGTTAATGGATGTGCACGTTTGATTAAAAGGTGGAGAGATAGAGTATATACTTTAGATTTTGCAGATTTCCGCAGCAGAGACCTGTTGCAAGACTTATCCAAACGCGATTTCAGTATCAATACTTTAGCCATAGAATTAGAAACATTTCTGAATATAAATAAGAAACATAAATCTATATTAAAACTACTTAAGGATGAGTTGATAGACCCGTTTCATGGCATAGACGATTTAAAGTTAGGTATAATAAGGGTAGTGAATAATTGTACCTTTGACGATGATCCCTTGAGAATTCTGAGGGCATTTAGCCTTTCTTGTCTTCTAAATTTTCAAATTGAACCACACACGCTAAAGCTGGCAAAGCAGAAGAGGCGTAAATTGAGAGAGGTTTCTCACGAGAGAATTCGAGATGAGTTGTTCAAGATATTGTCTACACCAAGAAGTTATGAGTTTGTAGTGCAGTTAGACCGATACGGGATACTGGAATTGTTTATACCGGAGATTAAAGCAATGCGTAGATTGGATCAAGGGGGTTATCATCATCTTGATGTCTGGGGGCATACCATGGAGACAATCAGGCAATTAGAGATAGTAATTAAGAATTATGCACGAAACAGAGATATCCAAGATTATTTAGATGAAGAGATTTCTTACGGTAGATGTCGGCGTCAACTGATTAAGTTGGCCGCACTTCTACATGATATTGGTAAGCCTAGAACATTGCGTATTGATGAGGGAAAGATAAAATTTCATGGACATGAGCGTTTGGGAAGTGATATGCTGGAGGGTATTGCTCGGCGCTTGAGATTGTCCAACGATGAAATAGCAAGACTTAAGAAGATTGTTCTACTGCATCTACGCCCAGGATATCTGGCCGACAATCCCATATTGACGCGAAGGGCAAAATTTAGATTTTTCCGAGATGCTACCGATGAGGCAATAAGTATACTTTTAATCTCTCTTGCTGACCAGAGGGCAACTCAGGGGTTTTTGGCTAGGCCAGAATCTCGCAGACGGCATGAGAGAATTGCGCGGCATTTGATAAGAGAATATTTTGGGAAGAAGAGCCAGAAGAAGCATGTACGATTAATAAACGGCAATGATTTGCTTAGGCGTTTTAAGCTTGAACCATCCCCTCTAATTGGTAGAGTGTTATCTGCGGTAGAAGAGATGCAAGCGATAGGTAAGATTAAGACTAAAAAAGAGGCATTTAAGATAGCTGAGAATATTATAGGAGATGTGAAATCCAGATAATCAGACAAGAGATAATCTCGTTTTTGTATATTTGGACCATATAAACAAGAAGGGAGCTTGATATGGCTGAGATAAGAATTGAAAGGCCGGTAGAGGAAAAGATAAAACAAATGGGTATTCTCTCTTGGCCAATCTGGGAAAAAGATATTTCCTGTTTTGATTGGTATTATGAAGCTACAGAGGTTTGTTATCTGTTGGAGGGTAAGGTAATCGTGAAAACAGAGGATGGTCAAGAGGTAACCTTCGGAGCAGGAGACTTGGTAACTTTCCCTAAAGGCCTATCTTGTACATGGGACATAAAAGAACCGGTTAAGAAGCATTATAATTTCAAATAAGATTATTTTTATAGTGAGCTGAGAATAGCTTGTACTTAAGGAGGTATATATGTTAGTGGGTATAATCTTTGTGCTGGCTGGTATCCTGATTGCTGTATATCCGCCACTGTTATCTTTAGTGGTAGCTGGTATGTTAATCTTGATTGGCGTCAGTCTAATCTCGATAAGTTATCATTACAAAAAGATGTCTAAGCATATTGATAATCCATTTGTCGATTTCTTTATCCGTTTTTGATGTAATATTAGAGCATTGTTACTGATCAGGAAAGAAGGTTAATCCTGCTGTTCAATAAACATATGGGTTTATCTTTGATATTGACTCTTCTGGATGAATAGGATGGCAAATTTATTAATTTAATATAAGGAGGTGGTTTGTGTCTGAGATAGAGATTGGTTCAGTAACTCATTATTACGGAAATATCAACGTAGCTATAGTCAAACTCACGGATGTTTTAAAAGTAGGAGATAATATTCATATAAAAGGGCATACCTCTGATTTTACTCAACAGGTTGACTCTATTCAAATTGAACATAAGAGTATTCCCCAGGCTAAAGGGGGAGAGATTGTTGGTATTCGTGTTCTTCAGAAGGCTCACCCACACGATAGGTTATTTAGGATCACAGTCTAGGTATTTATAATAAGAATAATTCTCCTCAGGGGATCGAATGACTTATGAAATCTACCGTATATTTTAAATCTTTACATGATTCTAAAGACCGAAAGGATTGTTTGACGAGGCTTATTGATGGGATTCTCGTGGAGTGGAAAAAATTTAATAGAGGAGAGATAGTAGGCATAAAGGTTACCGTAGGAGACTCTAAGAATACTGGTTATATAAAGCCAGAGTTGATCAAGCTGGTAGTTAATAAGCTAAAGGATATGGGGCTTAAACCATTTATTTTCGATACCAATGTAATCTATAGAGGAATGAGGATGAATGCAGTGGATCATTTGAGCCTGGCTTACCAGAAGGGTTTTGGGCCGGAGTATCTGGGGTGCCCATTTATTATTGCGGATGGAGTATTTGGTTCCGATTCCAGGGCCATCAAGATAGATTTAAGGAATTTAAGAGAGATAAGGGTTCCCTCATTAGTAAATATTCTGGATAATTTAGTTGTTATCTCTCATATTACCGGACATATGTTTACTGGATTTGCCGGTTCAATAAAGAATGTAGGCATGGGGATGGCTTCTCGTGCAGGCAAACAGGTACAGCATTCTTCGGTTAAGCCACGTATTATTAAGAATAGATGTATCTTATGCGGCTGTTGTATAGATAATTGTCCTGTAGGGGCGATTTCTGAGAAGCAGGAGAAGGCATTTATTGATACAGTTGTCTGTGTGGGCTGTGGTGAGTGTATCAGTGCTTGTAAGTTCGATGCTGTTCAGATTAATTGGCAGGAGGATGTTAATGTATTTGTTGAACGCATGACCGAATATGCCTATGGAATTCTCTCTCGCATAAAACGAAAGATATTTTTTAACTTTTCTTTTGATGTTACTAAAGAATGTGACTGCCTTGCTGCAGATGAATCTAATATAATTGACGATGTAGGTATCTTTGCCTCAGATGATATTCTGGCTGTAGATAAGGCAAGCTTTGACGTTCTAACAGAAAAGGGTGATATATTTGCCAGATTTCAGAATACACATGCACACTTACATATGTTCAGTTATGCCCAGGAGATTGGCCTGGGGAGTACAAATTACGAACTTAAGAAGTTGTAATGAGCTATCTCCTTTCTCCTTCATCGCTAAATCTCTATCTTGAATGTCCACGTTGTTTCTGGTTCTATGTTAAAAAGAAGATTTCCCGGCCAGAGACTATTGCCTCGACTTTACCTAGAGGAATGGATGGGCTGATTAAGAGGCATTTCGATAAATATCGTAAGATAGGCAAGCTGCCTCCAGAATTGGAGGGTAAGGTTAAGGCCAAGCCCTTATCACAAAGCATACTCAATAAATGGCGTAATTGGCGTACAGGATTGAGATATGAAGAAGGGGATATTTGCTTAAGTGGAGCATTGGATGAATGTTTTATTGAAGACGAGATTTATATACCGGTGGACTATAAGACGAGAGGATATGAATTGAAGGACAATACAGTAAGATATTATCAGAATCAGTTAAATATATATTCCTTTCTATTAAAGAGTAATGGGTTTAATTCAGGTACATTCGCATATCTTGTCTTTTATGTTTTGGAGTCTCTGTCTGATGATGGTATGGTAAAGTTTAATATACAACTGCTTAAGGTGGACACTGATGGAGAAGAGGCTTATCGGATATTCAAGGAGGCGATTAGGTTATTAAGATATGATTACCCACCTGAGAGGAATCAGGGATGTAGTTTTTGCAATTGGGTGATAAACAATAACTTATATTTAAATAAATAGATAACCGATTCTAAAATCATTCAATAGTATTCTGAAGCAAATCGGTAATATCCTCAGATTATTCTTAGGGCATTATTTATGATATGGGTGAAGAATATCCTTATTACCGGTAGACCAAGATGTGGGAAAACTACTATGATAGTAAGGATGATTGGGTATTTAAATTCTGCTGGTGGTTTTTTCACTCAGGAGTTACTCAGTGGCAACCAGCGTATAGGATTCAGGATTGTTACTCTAGAAGGAGAGATTGGTATTTTGGCTAAGAGGGGATTTAAGTCTATATTTCGCTTGGGGAGGTATGGGATAAATCTGAGAGACTTGGATGATGTTGGTGTGGCGGCGATTGAGAAGGCGCTGGAGAATAAAGAGGTGGTTATTATTGACGAGATTGGTAAAATGGAGTTATTCTCTCAGAGATTTAGAAGGGTTGTTTTACGGGCATTAGATAGCAATAGAAGAGTTCTGGGAACAATTCAACAATCAGAGGACCCTTTCCTGAGAAGAATCAGATTACGTAGAGATACGGCTATTCTAGAGCTTAGATTGGATAATCAGGAGGCTGTATTTCGTCATCTAAGGGAGGTATTCTATCATGAGTGAGAGAGTAAAGAGATATACTCGAATGAAATATGCTCTTTCTATAATTGGATTTATCTATTTTTTATTTATTTTGTCACTGTTTCATTTCTCTGGACTGGCAATTTGGTTGCGTACTGCTCTAATAGACATTTTCCCCCAGCAGGT
>JAOZPD010000070.1 GCA_029932935.1 Candidatus Omnitrophota bacterium
TGGCAGAGGTATTAAGGTCTATTTAAAAAGAGAGGATCTTTTGCATACCGGTGCTCACAAGATTAATAACACATTAGGCCAGATACTTCTTGCCAGGAGAATGAAGAAATCGCGTATCATTGCAGAGACTGGCGCAGGACAGCATGGCGTAGCTACGGCTACAGTTGCTGCTATGTTTGGTTTTAAATGTGTTATCTATATGGGTACAGAGGATATTAAACGTCAGAGGTCAAACGTGATTCGTATGAGATTATTAAATGCTCAGATTATACCAGTAGATTCTGGTTCTCGTACCTTAAAGGACGCTACTACAGAGGCATTGCGTGATTGGGTAACCAATGTGCGTACGACACATTATATTATTGGCTCTGTCGTAGGTCCTCATCCTTATCCATTATTGGTAAGATATTTTCAATCGATAATCGGTCGAGAGGCACGAAAGCAGATTCTATCCAGAGAGGGCAGGCTGCCCGACTGCCTGATAGCCTGTGTGGGCGGGGGAAGCAATTCCATTGGTTTATTCCACCCCTTCTTTAAGGATAAAAAGGTAAAATTTATCGGGGTAGAGGCCGGTGGTTCCGGTTTATCGAAAGGTCTTCACGCCGCTACGTTAGTAAAGGGGAATATAGGCGTATTACATGGAGCTAAATCTGAGGTATTGGAGGATGAGTTTGGCCAGATAAATATTGCCCATTCAATCGCTCCCGGTTTGGATTATCCTGGCGTAGGGCCAGAGCACGCATATTATAAGATGATTGGCAGGGCAGAGTATCACGCCGTAACAGATAAGCAGGCCCTGGAGGGTTTTAATTTATTATCAAGATTAGAGGGAATAATACCCGCTCTGGAACCAGCACATGCGGTTGCATATCTTAGGAGACTCTCTCCTCGCCTAAAACCTAATTCAATCGTAATTCTCTGTTTGTCCGGCAGGGGAGATAAGGATATAGATATTGTTTATAGGGACACGCAGCATCATTGAATCGAAAGCGGTAATCTCTCGGATTATAAACGGCTCGCAGCGAGGTAACGGTTATGTGTAAGCGTATCAAGCAGAAATTCAAGGAGTTAAGGGAGGGAAACAAAAAGGCCTTTGTTGCCTTTTTAACCGCCGGCTTTCCTGATTTAAAGACAACCGGAAAGCTGGTTTTAGAATTGGAGAAGAGTGGGGTGGATTTGATCGAGTTGGGTGTCCCCTTTTCTGATCCATTGGCAGACGGTGCGGTGATACAGGATTCCTCTCGCTTGTCTATAAAGATGGGTACCACCATGGATAAGATTCTGTCTTTGGTGAAGTCGTTAAGAAAGGAAACACAGATACCCTTATGCCTGATGACTTATTACAATATTATATACTGTTTTGGCAAAAAGAGATTTCTTAGTCTTGCTTCCAATTCAGGCGTTGATGGTATTATTATACCTGACCTACCGCCCGAGGAAGACAGGGAGTTTGTCGGCGCTTGTCGTAAACATAATATTGATACCATATTTTTCCTTTCCCCCACCACCCCCCCGGACAGGATTCCTTTTATAAATAAAAACAGCAGAGGATTTATTTATTATGTTTCCTTAACTGGCGTAACTGGGGCAAGGGATAAACTACCACCCGATTTAATTAAAAACTTGAGAATGATTAAGAGATATGTTGATAAGCCGGTATGCGTTGGTTTTGGTGTTTCTCGACCACGGCAGATAAGCAAGATTTATAGCGTTGCTGACGGCGTGATTGTGGGCAGCGCAATTATTAAAAAAATTAAACAGAATTTGGGTAGTCCATATTTGGTTAACAGGGTAGGAAGGTTTGTGAGGTGGTTGGTTAATGTATGATAAGACTATTTTGAGTAATGGGTTAAAATTGGTAACCTACGCTATGCCCCGGATGGAGTCCGTATCTATAGGAGTATGGATAAAGGTGGGGGGCAGATATGAATCTCGCTACAATAAAGGAATTGCGCATTTCTTAGAGCATCTCGTTTTTAAGGGTTCAAAGAAATATTCATGTAAGCAAATCAAGGAGTCTATTGAGGGTATTGGCGGTTCGTTGAATGGGTTTACCTCCGAAGAGATGACATGTTATTTCGCCAAATTGCCAGCCACGAAGCAATTTCACGCCCTGGAGATTCTTATAGATATGACGATAAATCCTGTGTTGAATCCTGTGGATATTGAAAAGGAAAAATTTGTTGTTCTGGAAGAGATTAAGATGCATCGGGATTTACCCCAGAGTTACGTACACGATGTTCTCGAGCAGCTTCTCTGGCCCGATCATCCTCTGGGATTGCCTATCCTGGGCAATAAAGAAACGGTACTGCGGATTAACCATGACGACCTATCCTCATTCCAGAAAAGATATTACTCGCCTCGCAATATAACAATTGCTGCCTGTGGGAGATTAAAACACGATAAGATTCTTAAAAAGATAAAGACAAAATTGGGTGGACTGTCAGGGGAATACAAGAATACATATATACCTGTTACAGATTATGAAGGTAAGCCCAAGTTAAGATTTATTAGAAAGAATACCCACCAGACGCATTTAGCTTTAGGTTGCTATGGCATTCATCGCGATCATGCGGACAGGCATATTATTTCTCTATTGCATGTAATTCTAGGTGCCAATATGTCCAGCCGATTATTCTCTGAGGTGCGCGAGAAAAGGGGGTTGGCTTATGATATCGGGACTCAGATAAAGGGCTTCTCGGATACGGGAATATTCTCTATAAGAGCAGGTGTTGATAATGATAAGTTATCTCAGGCTATCGAGGTAATCATAAGGGAATTAGCAAAGATAAAGAGGAAGCCGGTATTACCAAGCGAATTGCGTCGCGCAAAGGAATTTTATATTGGGCAATTAAGGTTAGCGCTGGAGGATACCCTGGATCATATGCTCTGGATTGGCGAGCCCACTTTATACTTAAATAAAACATATAATTTTTCTAATATATTAAAAGAGGTACAGAGGATTACTCCTTCTGATTTAAGGCGGGTTGCCAGGGATATCTTTAAAGCAGGTGCGATGCGGATGGCAATAATAGGGCCCCTTAAAAGAAATAAAGAGCAGAGATTGTATGCCTATATTAGAGACCTATAAATCCAATAGCAAAAACGGCAAGAGTAGAATCCAGAGGATGTTTGGTCCTAATGAGTTTATTCTGTTTCTCCCTGAGATAAAGGAATTTCTGGAGAACAAGGATTTTACTGCTATCAAGGATTTGCTTAAAAGTATACATTCCATTGATATCGCTGAGGGCTGGGAGCGTCTCCAGCCACAGGAGAAGATATTGATATTTAAATTATTGACCTCCAGGAAGGCGGTTGAGGTTTTTGAGGATTTGCGATTCGCCGAGCAATCTTATCTTCTGAATAATCTAGATAACACCGAGGTTGCCCCTATCCTTAATGAGATGGCTCCTGATGAGCGTGCGGATTTGTTTAAGGAGCTATCCCAAAAGGTAAAAAAGAAGCTTTTCTCCTTGATGAAGAAAGAGGAGGTTGAGGATGTTCAGCAGCTATTAAATTTTGAAGAGGATACGGCCGGGAGCCTGATGACCACAGATTTCCTATCTTTAAAAAAAGATATGACTGCCCGTCAGGCTATTTTGTGGCTTCAGGAGACACATAAGAGTCAATCAGCGTATCATTTTTATCATTTGTATGTTCTGGATGAGCAACGTAGATTACTTGGCATCTTAGACCTGGATACCTTAATTACTGCTCCACCAGATATTCTGGTAAAGGATATAATGTTTTCTCCGCAAACAATCAAGATTGATGTAGATATGCCACGTGAGGAGGTAGCGCAGAAGTTCAGTCGTTATGATTTGTTAGATGCACCAGTAGTCGATTCTCAGGATAGGCTCCTGGGCACGATTACTATTGATGATGTGGTGGATTTGATCCATCAAGAAAATACACGTCAGATTTACGAGATAGGTAAGATGCAACCAGCCGGCGGTCGTGAGATAAGATATGCCACTGCCACAGTAAGAGAGCTTATCCAGCGTAGGGCGGGGTGGCTGATGTTTCTTCTGGTATTTGATTTTCTCACGGGTACAGTCTTGAAGACATTCGAGCATGCTTTAAGTACAGTGGTAGCACTTACCTTTTTCATTCCCATGTTGCTGGATACAGGAGGGAATGCAGGGGCTCAGACTTCAATTACAATTATACGAGGTTTGGCTATTGGCGATGTTAATTTTAAGAATGTCTGGCGCGTTGCTCGCCTGGAGGTTTTTGCTGCATTATGTATGGGGTTAATTGTAGGTTCTGTGGCGTTTATTCGGGCAGCTCTATTACAACAGGATATCTTATTGTCCATCGTCGTTGGTTTAACCATGAGTTTCATTGTCCTCTTAGCAATATTTACCGGTATAACCTTGCCTATTATTTCTAAGCGTTTAGGCTTTGACCCGGCAGTTTTGGCAGGACCGATTACCACCAGCATAGTTGATATTGTGGGTTTGATTATCTATTTTAAGATAGCCCAGTTTTTCTTGCCGATATTAAAATGAGCCGCCCGTATCGCTAATCATTCAATCTTCGTATTTCGGAATCACTATCAAAGGTTTATTCTAAAAGGAGGTATAATGAATATATTGCTTTATATTTTACTCGGTTTGTTAGCAGGGGTATGCAGCGGTTTTTTAGGTATCGGGGGAGGGAGTATTATTATACCTGTCTTAGTATATATCTTTGGTTTAAGCCAGCATCAGGCGCAGGGCACAACGCTGGCGTTGATGGTTCCCCCCATAGGATTATTGGCAGCACTTAAGTATTATTATGAGGGGAATGTGGATATCCAGATAGCTATTTTTATCTGCATAGGATTTTTTATTGGAGGGCTACTGGGTGCTTATCTGGTTAGCCCGGTTCCTGAGCCGATATTAAAGAAGGCGTTCGGTATATTCTTGAGCATCGTGGCTCTAAGGATGATATTTGGCAAGTGAAAGGAGTGGTTATGATGCTTGATTCGTCCAGAAAAAGATTCAGGTTAAGAATTGTGATTCCGGCTTATCCTACATTTAATATCTATTCGGTTATTGCCAAGAGGATGACGGCATTGGGGCCGGTTTGTGTGGCGAGCGTGGTAAACGAGATGCAGGGATGGGATGTCGAGGTTATAGACGAGAACAATCTCCGCAGATATGGGCCTCGGGATAGCAGCGGCGGAGCAGATCATGAATTAATTCAACGACAGAGACCAGCTGATATCGTAGGATTCTATGGAGGCTTAACCAGCACTATACCCAGGCTTTATAAAATTGCTCGTTTTTATAAAGAGCGGGGTGTGATTACTATTGCTGGTGGGCAGCATTTTGTTGAGGAGAATATAGCCGAGGCATTAAATTCTTCCATTGACTATGTGGTTATCGGAGAGGCCGAAGAGACCATCAGGGAGTTATTGGAGGCTATTCAGGCAGGCGCGGAGGTAGGTAGGGTTAAAGGGATTGCCTACCTGAACAATAAAGGGCAGGTTATTTGTACTCCTCCCAGGGAGCCCCTGACCGATTTTGATAAGTTGCCCTTGCCCAATTTCTCACTGGTGCGTTATGCTAAGATTACGCTTTATCCTGTGGGAAGAATACGAGGTTGCGGTATGGACTGTGAATTTTGTACAGTCAAGGGAAAGCCAAGGTATGCTTCTCCAGAACGACTACTGGAGACTATCAGTTCTCTTCTGGAGACTAATGACGCCAGGCATTTCTTTATTGTTGATGATCTTTTCGGGCAGCAACGCGATGAGACAATTAGATTCTGCAATATGTTGAGAGACTACCAAAAGAATATTCGCAGGAGATTGGATGTGGCAGTACAGATAAGATTAGATAAAGCCAGGGACCCGGAGTTACTTTCTGCTATGCGTCAGGCCGGTATTAACACCGTAGCTATCGGATTTGAATCGCCCATCAGGGAAGAGTTGAAGGCGATGAGAAAGCGTGTCAGGCCAGAGGACATGGTGTCTCTTGCCAGGGCATATCATAAGTTTGGTTTCTTGGTGCACGGTATGTTTATTTTTGGCTATCCCTTGAAGGAGAGAAATTTCAATATGTCGGCAAGAGAGCGTATAAAGTATTTTAAGGATTTTATTAAAAAAAGCAAGATCGATACAGTGCAGGTTTTATTGCCTGTCCCATTACCGGGGACAGAACTAAGACGCAGGCTCCAGGAGCAGAGAAGAATTTACCTTAACGAAGATGTAGGATGGGAATATTATGATGGAAATTTTCCTGTCTTTAATCCAGATGAACCCATGACTGCAGAGGAGATACAGAACTCTATCAGGAAGATTATGGGTAAATTTTATCAGTTTAAATATATGTTCATGTTAGGATACCATTTATGCTCATTTCCTACCTTGCTGTTCTTCTTGCATAATATTAAGTCTGGATGGAGGATATGGTATCGTTCATGGCGTAATGCCCTGACTCGTTTTATCGGTTGGATCATTATGAAGGGGTGGACATCCGAATTCAAGAAGAATAAATTTACACAGAGACTGCAAAGGGCAAAGCAGCGCCTTAGGGAATATTCAGATAGCTTGAAAAATAGCAGACCGTAACCCAACCATACTTATAAATATAATGCAGAGAGGGTTTTTTCTGGAATAGTTACTATTTATGTGGTGATATGGACGATAATAGGCCTGTTGTTTTTTGATATACCTGCAGTAGCGGATAGCGATATGCCTGAGGTAGGAATCTGCCCCGTTATGCATGATTCCGCTACGCTCGTATCAGCAGAATATTCTTACACCTACAAAGGGGAGAAATACT
>JAOZPD010000071.1 GCA_029932935.1 Candidatus Omnitrophota bacterium
GTACAATTAGTAGGAAATATGAGATTAGAGATGGCCAAGCACTCCTTGTGAAGTCAGTATCTACAGGTAAAAACTACGACAAAAATAAGGATAAGATTGGCACCTACACAAATACCACTACCTATAGTGACTGGGTATATGCAGGTGGAAGATGGGTAGCAAATCAAATGGTAAGTACTAGCAGAAGTGATAGTGACGACGGTAGCTGGGAGGAAATAACCCGGACAACCACCTACACCAGAAATGAACATGGTGTGATAACCGGCATGTCTCAAACTGCCACAGGTTGTAGGGCAACAGTAGTTGCAGTGGATGACAATAATGAGAATGTCATACAACATTTTGTGATGGAAGACTACAAAGCAGATGTTCGATGCGATGATTTGATGGGTTGGTATGTTGCTAGTGAAGAATATTACTGGCAACTGGATCCTGATTGGGATGATGCCTATGGAGATCCTGCAGCAACAGGGACGGTATATCAAGGAGATGACGGCCAGTGGTATATGGATGTAATTGTATGGACCAATGAGGAAAAAACGGAATATGAGACCATTACCATAAAATTAGACCTTCTTGCTCTAAACGATACACAGAGAGCAGACCTAGAGACGATATTGGAGGAATATGCAGCCTCTGGTGAGTTACTCACTCTCTATGGCCTCAGCGAAGGCGAGGTTCTCACTGATGGAGGAGAACTACAGGTAATAGGTCTAGGTAGCGGTCCATTCAGTGACCATCCCTATGATTTTATGGGCGAGAAACCCACCAGCCTCCAGTGGGGAGAAGAGGATTTTGCAGAATTTGTTGCTATGATGCAACACTCTCCTTATTGGAATCAGGTATTTGGAGGGCTATCCGATTCGGAGGTATTTACAACCTTAAGAGAGCTGTATGGTGCCTTTATGGATGGAACCCTTAAAATAGGGAGCTCTTTTACCAGCTCTACAGGTATAACATTTAAGCTGGTGGCAGAAGGAGACCATGCGAGATTAGATTGTGTTAAAGGTGGTAGAACGTATCATATGCGCCATTTTACCAATAGGTTGTGTAGACAATTGGGTCTATTATAAAATAAACTAAAAAAGGGGATTTACCTCTCCCCTTTTTTAGTTTATGGATAATGCATATGAGAAGGAGGTCTGTTATATCTTAGTTATAAAATAGGTCTACTACTCCATTAAACTCAGATTATTAATTGACATATCCATGAAAGCTGTTTATAATGGAGCCAGATGAAGCCCGCTTGAATTACGTGTTATATATATTGGCACGTGTGAAGCTGGGCTTTATTATATTCTAATAAATTTCTTGGCTTGGATAGAATTTATATATATTTTATATTATTTTTATAGTGGGGTAGAAAAACTACTCCACTATATAATTTTATATAGTTAAGAAGCAATAATAATTAAGTCAAAACGGAGGGACAGAATGAGAAGATTTATTTATGTGGGAATGTTTTTATTATTATTTCTATTCCAGAACCAACTGTTCTCCCAGGTAACGCCAGAAAAATTAAAAAGAGAAGGCTTGGAAATAGGATTTAAATTCCCCCAGTCATTCAATGTCCTAAAAGAGGAACGGGAAAGACTTTTTGAAATCAATCCTCTCAAAACCATTCCCTTAACTACTACCTCTTACAGAGTCGCATGTAATTCCAACTATTGCGCCTTCTCCTTAAGGGATGGTAAGGTAATAATCTATGATTTGAAAAGAGAGTCTATTGTTGTGAATAAGAAGTTCTCTGGAGGACCTATATATAGCGTAGGGTTTCATCCATCTAAGAATATAGCCTGTTTTGGAGAAAGAGATGGAAGAGTAACTATTTTCGACATAGACAATAAGGCAGTAATACATGCTATTTATGAACTCGGTAAGCCCGTCTCTGATGCAGAGTTCTCTCCTGACGGGACTACCTTAGCGGTAGCCTATTTAGGTAAAGGAGAAATCTCTTTATACAGTGCTGAGAATTATGAAATACTCCGTTCTATAACACCGCATGAAGCTGGGATTTACAGTATCAATTTCTCTCCTGATGCAAGCCTAATAGCTGCGGGCTCAAGGGATAAGAACGTAAGCGTAACCTCTCTAAAAGAAGAAGGCTTACCCACTCAACTGCTCAGAGAGCACAGATTTCTGGTTCTATCATTGGACTTCTCTGAAAACAACGATTTCCTCGCCTCAGGAGCAGGTGATTGCCAATTGGTTGTGCGTCAGAAGAGAGAAAATCTAATCGCTACAAAACCATATTTTAAATGGGTTCACGGGGATTGGGTTACGGCTGTAAAATTCTTCAAAGACTATCTGCTAACCGGTTCAAAGGACGGAAGAATAAGAATATTTGATTTTAGAAGCAGACAACTTCTGGGAGACTTTAAGGCTGGAGAACACATCCTGAGTCTTGATGTAACCCCGGATGGGAAATATCTATTTGCCGCCTCTGAACAGATTCTAATCTATGATTTTAGAAAGATAGCGGAAATAGTAGGACCGGCAACAAAGGCCTCCGAGTCAGAATTAAAAGGCCCGGGTATCATAACTGTCTCCGGGCGACTAAAGTTGATTCCTAAAAAAGAGGAGGACTGGCTTACTCTGTATGGACAAGATGCAAAAGCCTATTATATTAAGGGTGAGCCTGAATTTATAGAAAGGCTTACAAACCTGCTTGCAGAATTAGGAGAAAACAATCTGGTTACGCTCACTGGTACCCAGGATGGTACTTATAATATAAGTTGCCACAATGTGTACAAGTTTGACCCCGACGGAAACAAAACAACAGAATCAAAGTGTATTCGTTATTATATCCTGGATGCAGCTAAGATCGAAGAAGCTATAGAATCGGATGAAGAGATACCGCCCCCCCAGAGAGATCAAGCCGAGGAATTAAAAGCAAAACAGGCTGCCCTCTCTTATACTCAACAACAGGCTATGATGCGACAGATAATCCCCATAAGGGGCGGC
The DNA here is from genome assembly GCA_029932935.1 of Candidatus Omnitrophota bacterium. GTDB lineage: Bacteria > Omnitrophota > Gorgyraeia > Gygaellales > JAHJCI01 > JAOZPD01. The sequence goes on from JAOZPD010000071.1 coordinate 2,965, forward strand.
AAGATTGAATCTCTGAATATAAGGTCACCTATTAAGACAATGAGAGTTTCCTTCCGGGATAAGGATAATAAACTTATTAACAAAACCTTACTACTTACCTCTAATACAGTCATCGCTAAAAAAAGCTTAGAGGGCGAGGAACCAATGCATCTTAGCGTAAACTCTCTTCAGATCGGGCAAAAGGTAAGTGTAGAATATGTACAAGATGAACGCAAGAATGAGGCCTTATTTGTTACAATTATTAAAGAATAGCATTTATTGGAAATATATGGTATAATTATTTAGAGGGATAAGGGACTGGTTATAACATATAAAAGGGGGTCACCGACATCAATAAAGGTGCGGTAACCCCCTTTTATTTTAGGCAGACGCCCTGCCAATCAGGAAGAAAAAATATCCTCTGATAACTCAAAAGGGGATTTCCTCAATGTTATTAAGGAATATCCCTGCGGGGTAAAATGAATATATCCAAGCTATCGGTAAATAGGCCAGTAACTACAGCGATGATATTTACCGCTGTTGTACTTCTAGGATTCATCTCCTGGAATAGGCTTCCCCAAGAGCTCTTTCCTTCAATTACTTATCCGCAGATTACTGTAGTTACCTCTTATGAGAATGCTGCTCCAGAAGAGATTGAGAGCTTGATTACCAAAATTGTGGAGGAAGCCACTGGTACTGTAAATAATGTCAAAAGAATCAGCTCTATCTCTAAAGAGGGCCTCTCCCTGGTAATGGTAGAATTCAATTGGGGAACAAATATGGATTTCGCCGCTTTAAATGTGCGCGAGAAGATTGATCTGATTAAAGAAAGATTGCCTCGCGAAGCAGAAGAACCGATAGTAATGAAATATAACCCCTTTGATTTGCCTATTATGAACCTGGCTGTTACTGGGCTTATGCCCTCTCTGGAATTACGAGAGATCTGCCGTAAATATATCAAAGATGCTATTGAAAAGGTAGAGGGGGTTGCCTCAGCAATAATCAGTGGAGGTGATGAAAGAGAGATTGTAGTGGAAATCGACCAGCCCAGATTACGTGCCTCACAAATATCGATTATCTCTGTTGTCGATACTATAAAAGCATCTAATATCAACTATCCTGCAGGGACGATTAAAGAGACATTCTACGAATACCTGATCCGTACAATGGGCGAATACCAGAAAATTAGCGAAATCAAGGAAACCCCCACCGCACTTGAGATACCTGAAGAAGAGGCAGAAACCCTGAAGGAAAAGGAAGAAAAGGAAAAAAAGGGGCGTAGATTGGTATATCTTAAAGATATCGCTGAGGTTCACGACACAGTAAAGGAAAGAACGAGTATATCGCGATACAATGGAAAAGAAAGCATCTCTCTGGTAGTGAGAAAGCAGTCAGGCACTAATACATTAAATGTGGTCAAGAAGGTAAGAAGAGAAATCCAAAGACTGCTCTCCGAAAAATTGCCTCCCGGAGTAAATATCGAGGTAACCTACGACCAGTCCAAATTTATTCAGGAAGCTATTGCCAACGTGCGCGATGCAGCGATACAGGGTGGGATATTGGCATTCTTTGTCTTGCTATTCTTTCTGCGTGAACTACGCTCCTCCGTGGTAATCACAGCCTCAATACCAATATCAATAATGGCTGCTTTCTGTCTGATGTACTTTGGCAAAATAAATCTTAATATGATGTCGCTGGGAGGGCTCGCTCTGGGAGTAGGTATGTTTGTGGACAATGCTATTGTAGTAATTGAAAATATCTTCCGCCACCGTCAGATGAAGAAAAAATTAGACCAGGCATGTATAGACGGTGCGGGAGAAATGACGGGGGCGATCATTGGTTCCACCCTCACTACTGTTGCGGTATTCTTACCCTTTGCCTTCGTGGTAGGTATTGCCGGCCAGATCTTCAAGCAACTCTCCATGACGATCACATTTTCTCTGTTGGCATCTATAGTTATCGCTGTCTCCCTGGTTCCCGTGTTAGTCTCTCTGGGTAGATCCAAACATTTGCCAGGCATCAAAGCTGATTCTTTACCTCAAGCGCGCAACAAAAATAGAGGGATTTTCCAAGATATACAGGACACAGGCAATAGGTGGTTACAACGGTACGCCAATCTCATCTCTAATATGATTGCGCGCAAGCAAATAGTTATTGCGCTGGTTATTCTGTTATTCTTTGTTAGCCTAGGCATCCTGCTTCATCAAGAACGCCAGTTCCTTCCCGAGATTGACCAGCGGCAATTTATTATCAAAGTGAATCTACCTCCGGGCAGTCGCCTGGAGCTTACTGATAGTGTAGTAAAACAAATTGAGAGATTATTACTCAATCTTACAGATGTCAAAGGAGTAACAGTAAATATTGGCTCAAGTCAAGAAAAGGCCTCTGCGGAAGCGGCACTGCAAACCCTTGGCTCCCATCAAGCCCAGATCATGGTTAATCTGAAGAAGAAGTCATCCAAGGAAGGCATTCGTCTATCTACCAAAGAGGTAATTCAATATCTCAAATCCAATCTCCAGAATAAGAATCTGGAAGACGCACAAATTGAATACGTTGTCCAGGAATCATCATTAGGAGCGGCATTAGAAGAGGGAGCTCCTATTGTAGTAGAACTCAGGGGTCCTAATCTTGACAGATTAACTGAGATTGCTACTGCAATACAGAGTAGATTCAAGAAGATACCGGGATTATATGGGGTTAGAAATAGCCAAGTCTCCCCCAGCCCAGAAACAAAGCTTAATATCCTTAAGGATAAGGCATCGCTCTATGGACTTTCAGTGCGAGATATTGCCCTTACCGCCCAGGTAGCGCTTAAGGGATATGTGGCTACAAAGTTTAAAGACAAGGGAGGAGAGGAAATAGATATCCGCGTACGCTTGCGACCAGAAGACCGCAGCGATCTGAATACCTTGAGGAGATTACTTATTCTTACGCCCCTAGCCATGAATATACCATTATCTGAAGTCGCCTATTTAACCAAAGGCGTTGGTCCTACAGAGATCAGACGGATTGACCAGCAGAGAACAGTACTAATTACTGCCAATATATTCAAACGCCCCTTGGTGGACGTAATCCAGGATGTAAATAGGGTATTGGATTCGGTGAAAAAGAAATTTCTTTCTGTTGAAAAAGACTACTCTCTCAAATTAGCCGGCGAACAAGAAAGAATGTCTGAGTCTTTTCAGAGTCTCGCATTTGCTTTAGTTCTTGCCTTTATTTTAGTATATATGATTATGGCTGCCGAATTTGAATCGTTGTGGCAACCTTTTATTATAATGTTTACTGTGCCACTATCTCTTATAGGCGTCAGTTTTATTTTATTTATAACCCGCACACCCTTGAGTGTAGTTGCCTATCTGGGCATCATCATGCTAGGTGGAATTGTGGTCAATAATGGAATAGTTCTGATCGATTTTATCAATAGATTAAGAAGGCAAGGATACAGACCTGAAGAAGCGGTAGTTACTGCTAGCAAAACCCGTCTACGCCCAATAATGATGACCTCGCTTACCACCATTTTAGGACTTAGCCCTCTGGCTTTAGGCATTGGCGAAGGCGCTGAACTACGAGCCCCCCTAGCTTTAACGGTAATCGGTGGAATAAGCTCAGCTACATTTTTAACACTGGTAATAATTCCAGCTTTATATTTAATTGTAGCGGAGAGAATAAAACAGAAGCCAACATCAG
>JAOZPD010000011.1 GCA_029932935.1 Candidatus Omnitrophota bacterium
GCTCTAATCTATGGAGTAATCTTCTATTCGTTCCAGAGGTGGCATCGCAGGGTTACCTATAATAAAATTATATCCTCGATTAATATGCTCTTGAGCGAGATTGATAATGAACTTGCCGAGGCGGTGTTTATTCGGGATAAGGGGTCTATGAGGGATATCCTGCGAGGGCTATTGCGTTCTGAGGGAATATTATCAGTTAGTGTCTATGCCTCAGATGGAGAATTATTATTTTCGCAAGATAATGCTATTAGACAGAGGCCTTCTGATTTGCAGCTTAGGGCAGACGCGCCCTCTTTCCTTACAGGAGTACAGCAAGCCCAAACGGCATTCTCGTATAATAAACCTATTATCAAGGATGAGCAAGTCGGATTTCTAAAAATATATTATGCCTACAATGATACAGCAGGAGCAGGCGTGGCTGCTGTTATTTTTACAATATTTCTATTCGTCAATTTATTATTGATAGCTATAGTGCTGCGTTTTTCACTAAGACGCTGTGTAGTCAGACCCCTTAATGATTTGAGAGAGAGGATGCACCAGCTGCAGCCAGGGGAGGGTAAAACCGAATGCAAGCTGGATATGGATAGCGAGATTAGCCAGTTAGCAGATATTTTTAACAAATTATTATCTGAAAATGAGAAGATGCAACACGAATTAAATAATATGGATAGGAATATCAGGCAGAGAGTGGAGGAACAGACGTCTAAATTGACAGAGATAAATAGGCAATTGCAGCAAGAGGTGGTCGAGCGCAGAGAGATGGCTGAGGAGCGGGAGATTCTGATCAAGGAATTGGAAAGGAATCAGCAGTTACTTAAGAAACAGAATGAGGAGCTGGAGAATTCCCGTACAGTGATGAAGAGAATGGTTGAGGACTTAGAGAGGTCAAAGGTAAGTTTAGAGAAACAGAAAGGATATCTGGAGCGTGCGAACAAAGAGCTGGAGGAGCAGAAGCGAGAGCTGGAGGATTCCCGTAGAGCAATCAAGAATGTAGTAGCTGATCTGGATAGATCGAATCAGGCATTAGAGGAACAGAAGAGGGTTCTGGAGGATGCAAACAGAGAGCTCGATGATTTTACATATATTGTATCCCATGATTTGAAGGAGCCACTGAGGTCCATAGATGCCTTCAGTAAATTTTTACATGATGACTATAAGGATAAACTGGATGAGGATGGCCGGGATTATCTTGGGCGTATCAGATCAAATGCAGGCAGGATGCAGAGCCTTATCGAGGACCTTCTGGAGATCTCCCGTATTGAGAGGAGGAGGAATCCCTTTAAGGAGGTAGATTCGATGAGCCTTGTGAATGAGGTAAGGCTTAGACTGGAATATGCCATAAAAGAGAAGAATGTAAGATTGGTAGTCAAAGATAAGCTGCCGAGGATTTATTGCGACCCTATAAGATTGACGGAGGTATTTGTCAATCTTGTCTCTAATGCCATAAAGTTTAATGATAAGCCAGAGCCGTATGTAGAAATCGGCTGTAGACAAAAGGATGCATTTTATGAATTCTACGTAAAGGATAACGGGCCAGGGATAGAGGAGCAATATTTCGATAGGATATTTGAGATTTTTCAGAGATTGGTCAAGAGAGAAGAGCATGAGGGAACCGGCGCAGGTTTGACCATAGTAAAAAAGATAGTACAGATGCACGGTGGTAAAGTATGGGTGGAGTCTAAAGTGGGCGAGGGTGCAACATTTTATTTTACTATCCCCTGCCGAGAAGAGCTCTCCTTGAAGAAGAAAAGGTTAGGTGAGATTCTGATAGAGAAGAATCTTGTAAGCGAAGATGATATTAAAAAGGCATTATATGAACAGGGCAGAAGGAGGTAATATATGGTTGATAATCAAAAGATTATCAGGATATTGTTAGCTGAGGATAATCCCGATGATATACGCATAACGCAGAGGGCTTTAAAAGAGGCCAAGGTGATAAATAAGCTCTGGATAGTAAGGGATGGTCAGGAGGCGTTGAACTTTCTGCAGCATAAGGGCCAGTATCAAGATCCAGAGTCCGCTCCCCGGCCAGGCCTGATATTGCTGGATATTAATCTACCCAAGGTTAACGGGCTGGAGGTCTTAAGGTTTATAAAGGAGAATCCAAGGTTAAAAAGAATTCCTACGGTAATGTTAACCGTCTCCAGGAGAGATGAGGATATAGTAAGGGGTTATAATGATGGATGCAATAGCTTTATTCAGAAGCCCGTAGAATTTGAGAAGTTCGTAGAGGCAGTTAAGCTGATAGGTTTATACTGGGGTTTGTTGAATGTGGATGTTCCGGAGGGTGTTAATAGCCAGGAGGCAGATGAGCGATAAATTATTATACTACGGGAGACAGATATGCCTGTAAAAATATTATTAATAGAAGATAATCCCGACCATATTCTATTAACCAAAAGAATCTTAAGTAAGGCCGGGGCAGATTATCAGATTGATGTTGTAAGTGAGGCCAGAAAGGGAATAGATAAAATCTTTCAAAAAGATTATGATTTAGTGCTTTGTGATTATCGCTTACCTGATTATAGTGCCCTGGATATATTGAAGGAGATAAGAGGTAAGGGTAAGGATTTGCCTTTTGTTGTTATTACCTCCTCCGGGAGCGAGAAGATAGCTGTTGAAGCCATGAAAGAAGGGGCTTACGATTATGTAGTCAAAGATTTGCAATATCAGGACGTATTGCCAGTAGTGATTCAGAGGTCATTGTCCAGATATGAGGCAAAGAAGGATAAGGAGAGGTTGGAAAGAGAGCTAAGAGAATCCAATGAGAAGTTAAGACAGATGTATGAGGTAAAGAGTAATTTTACATCGATGGTTTCACACGAGCTGAGAACGCCACTTACCGCCATAAAGGAAGGGATAGCCATAGTCCTTGACGGGATAGCCGGAGAGATAAATTCCGAACAGAGAGAGTTTCTGGAGACAGCAAAGAGAAATGTGGATAGATTGAATCGTCTTATAAATGATGTGTTAGATTTCTCCAAGTTGGAATCCAAGAAGATGGTTTTCAAGATGTATGACTGCGACATAAACGAGATAATAAGAGAGGTAGTCAGAGTTCATAAACCGGTGGCAGAGGAGAAGGGTATTTATTTAAAGGCAGAGTTGGATAGTCAGATGCCAGAGATAAAGGTGGATCCCGACAGAATAAACCAGGTGCTTAATAATCTTATAACCAACGCCATTAAATTTACCAATTCAGGAGGGATTACCGTATCGGCATCTAAAGATGAGAGGCAGGGAGCCGTAACTGTATGCGTAGAGGATACAGGTGAGGGTATAAAACAGGAGGACCTGCCAAGGTTATTTCAGAAATTTCAACAGTTAACCAGACATAAAGGGGGGACGGGATTAGGTTTGGCTATATGTAAAGAGATAGTGGAAAGTCATGGCGGGAGAATATGGGTTGAATCTGAACTCGGTAAGGGATCCAGATTTAAATTTACATTGCCATTGGTGCGCAGGTATAAGGTCCTGGTCATTGATGACGAAGAGATAGTACTGGATATCTGCGAGGATATCCTGAGAAGAGGGGGTTATTCTATCCTGCGAACACAGGAAGGCAGGCAGGGGATTCGAATCGCCGAGACAGACAGGCCGGATTTGATAATGTTAGATATGAGACTGAAGGATACAAGCGGTTACGAGGTAATCGGTCATTTAAGGAGCAAGAGAGAAACCTCCAGCATACCTATTCTGGCTATAACCGGCTACCGGGAGGAGTTGGAGAGAATAGAGAGCAGAAAGGATGAATTGGATTTACCCTGGCTTTCGAAGCCATTTGAGAGAGACGAATTTCTATCAAAGGTGAGGTCTCTTCTCACAATTGAAAGGAATAACAATTGATGGCCCTGCAGTGCAGCGACGATATAGTTTCAGTATGGAGACAAAAAGGATTCTTTTAATAGAAGATACAGCAGCGATAGCAAAATTAACTAAATTTCGGCTGGAAAAAGCCGGCTTTGAGGTTATTACAGCTGCCGGCGGAGAATCCGCATTGGAGATTATCAAAGATGATATCCCCGATATTATTCTGCTTGATTATACGCTTCCTGATATGCCGGGCAGCGATGTGATTAAGACTGTGAAGTCAGACCACAGGTTCAATTCGATACCGATCATAATATTTACTGCCTCATTGGAGAATGTCAAACTTGCTAGAGAATTAGGAGCCGTTGATGGCATTATAAAGCCCTATGAGCCAGATGAGTTGATATTGAAGATTAAGAGACATCTTGCTATAGAGCAATAAGAATGCTGTCAGGGATGTATTGTGCGAGAGGGGCATAAGAAAGGAGCTGGATATGTCAAGGAAGATATTGTTGATAGAGGATAATCCAGACCACGCCGAACTGACCAAGAAGATACTGATTAGTTCTAATGATGGCTATCAGGTAGATTATGTAGACGATGCGAGGGAAGGGCTAAACAGGATCTTTCAGCAGGATTACGATTTGGTTCTTTCCGATTACCGTATGCCCAGCTTAAGCGCCTTAGACATATTAGGTGAACTGAAGAAGAGGGGCAAGAATTTGCCTCTTATTATTATAACCTCTTCAGGTAATGAGAAGGTAGCAGTAGAAGCGATGAAGCGAGGAGCGTATGATTATGTAGTTAAGGATTTCTCATACGAGGATACCTTGTCTATGGTTATCAGGAAGGCTATTGAGAGGTATAACGAGATTACTGTAAGAAGAAAGGCGGAACAGGAGTTACAGGAAAGCGAAAGGAAGATTCGCAGCATATTGAATGCTATACCTCATGGGGTATTGGGACTGGAAGAGCACCATATAATTTTTGCTAATAACGCTGTGGAGAATGTTTTTGGTTGGAGACCAGAAGAATTAATCGGCAAAAGCCCCAGAATACTGTATAGAAACAGCGAGGAGTATGAAAATATTGGTAAGAGATTTTATTCCATGCTCGAGAAGCAACAGAATTACAGTGAAGAATTTATCTGTCGGCGGAAAGACAATAAGGAGATTATATGCATGATTAGTGCCTCCAGAATGGATGAGGGGTTGGATAACAAAAGGATTGTTGCTATGTATGAGGATATAACCGAACGCAAGAGGGCGGAGAAGCAGCTGGAGGAGGCGTATCGTAAACTCAAGGATGCCCAGGAGCAACTTATCCAGTCCAGCAAGATGGCGGCCATGGGACAGCTTGCTGCGGGGATATCCCACGAATTAAATCAGCCGTTAACCGGTATTAAGGGTTTTATCCAGGCGATATTAATGGATATAGATAAGAATACTCCTATCTATGAAGATTTGGAGAAGATAAATCGTCAAGCCGAGCGCATGGATAAGATTATTAAGAATATAAGACTCTACGCTCAAAAGGCAAGGTTTAAACTAGAACCAATTAATATCAATCAGCCTATAGAGGATTCTTTTATGTTGCTGGAACAGCAGCTTAGGCTTCATAATATCAAGGTAGAGAAGCATCTTGCTCAAGATTTGCCAAAGATAAAAGGCGATGCCAATCAACTACAACAGGTATTTCTTAATCTTATTACTAATGCCAGAGACGCTATTGACGAAATGGGTAGAGAGTCTGGTGGGATTATCAGCGTGACTACAGAGTTGGATAAAAATAGGTATGTTGTAAATGTTATATTCTCCGATACGGGCTGCGGTATAAAAGAAGAAGACCTGGGGAATATATTTAACCCTTTCTATACCAGTAAGTCGCCGGGTGGAGGTATAGGTTTGGGTCTTTCTATTTGTTACCGTATTATACAGGACCACAAGGCTACTATAAATGTGGAGAGTGCAATAGGAAAGGGTACGACATTCTTTCTGAAGTTTCCCGCAATTTAATTTAAAGCAGAATTGAATAACGAGACAACAATGCAAGAACGGAAGGTTAAGATCCTAATTGCCGACGATGAAGAGATAATAAGAGAGCTTCTCTGCAGGGTTCTGTCAAGGCAGGGATATGAGGTGGAGCTTGCAGAGGACGGGGCATCAGCATTAGAGAAGATAAGAAATAATAATTTCGATATGGTTATTTGCGATCTTAAGATGCCTATTATGGATGGCATGACCTTAATCAGGAACGTAAAGAGGATAGATGACGATATATTAATTATGGTAATAACGGGTTATGCCACTGTAGAGACAGCGAAAGATGCCATTAAATGCGGATGTTATGATTATATTACTAAGCCATTTGATGCTGAAGAGCTGGGATTGATTGTGAAAAGGGCATTGGAGGGAAGACGCCTGGCTATAGAAAAACAGAGGCTTCAGGAGAATGTTTCTCGCGCGGAGAGATTGACCTCTTTGGGTCAAATGGCTGCCAGCATGGCACATGAGATAAATACTACTCTTACTTCTATAAAATTATTTATGGAGATGCTTCAGCCTAAGATTGGACATGACAAAGCAAGCCTCGGGAATCTCTTGGTTATTCTTGGCGAGATAGAGAGAACAGAGAATCTAATTGAGAGATTCTTAAATTTCGCTAAGCCACAGGAGATGAGGGTTAAGACAGTCAATATCAATGAAATTATAAATAAAAGCCTAGAGTTATTAAGATATAGATTTGATAGACAGAATATACAGATAAATAAAGAATTTGATATCTCTGTACCTGATATTTTATGCGATCCCTCCAAGATGGAGATAGCCCTTTTAAATATCTTTATGAACAGCATTGAGGCAATGCCGGAGGGTGGTAGGCTTAATATAAAGACGGCAGTTACGCAGGATGAACTTTTGATATTTATCTCCGACAATGGCAACGGAATATCCAGGGATAATCTGAGAAGGATATTTGAGCCTTTCTTTACTACCAAGCCGGATGGTATGGGTCTGGGGTTGTCTATTGTGAAGAGAATTATTGAGGAATGCAAGGGAAGAATATTCATAACTACAGAAGAGGATAGTGGTACAGATGTAAAGATAGAATTGGCGATTAAAAGAGGTTGTTGATGATGGACAGAGAGAGGATCCTGATTGCAGACGATAACCGGGCCATGCTTATAACGATGGAGAGTTTTCTCAAGGGATATGGCTATGAGGTATTTCCTGCTTTATCTTCTCAGAGAGCCTTAGAGCAGATAGGCAGGGATGATTTTGACCTGGTAATAATGGATATAAGGATTCTGGAGACGGACGGCATGGGGGTATTAGATAAGATTAGAGGAATTAATGCAAAATTACCAGTGATTATTACAATCGGTCATTATATTACACAGGAAGTAATCGAGGTATTGAATAGGGGGGGCTTATGATTATGTAATAAAACCCTTCAGAAAAGAGCAACTTAGAGATTCGATCAGAAAGGCCCTAAACGCAGGGAGATTGATGAGAGAAACAGTTTCTTATAAGAAGGGAATAAGGGGGCAGTCGTGGGGCGAGTATATTATTATTGGTAATACCCCCAAAATGCAAGAGGTTTATAGAAGTATCATTCGCATGGCAGGGGTCAATACGGCAGTCTTGATAAGGGGAGAGAGAGGAACGGGGAAGAGACTTATCTCGCGGGCCATTTACTATAATTCTTCAAGAAGAGATAGACCATTTTTTATAATTGGAAATATAGGTAAGTCAGAGATGCAATTAGAAAGCGAACTTTTTGGTCATGAAAAAGGTGTTTTCCCGGGGGCGATAGATAAGAGGATTGGCAAATTTCTGCAGTGTGACGAAGGCACTGTATTCCTGGATGAGATAGGTAACATCCCGGTTGCCACGCAGATTAAATTATTAAGAATTCTACAGGAGCATACATTTGAACCCCTGGGGAGCAGAGAGGTTATCAAGGTTGATGTGCGGCTCATTGCCTCCACAAATAAAAATCTGGAAGGATGTAACGAGAGGTGAATTCTACGGAGATCTGTATTATAAACTGAAAGCAGCAACTATTTATATGCCCCTTTTAAGGGAGCGAGCCGATGATATACCATTATTGATAGATTATTTTATCGATAGGTTCAATCGCCAGTTTAATAAGGATGTCAAGGCTGTTAGTCCGGATGTAATGGATGAGCTCAGGAGGTATCCTTGGCCGGGAAATGTAAGGGAGTTGGAATATACTATTCAGGCCGCAGTAGCAATGAGCAAGAGGAGAGTTTTGGATTTGGATGATTTTTTATTGTTTGCTGGGGGACGCATAAGAAAGACAAGATACAAATTCTCTGAGAGAAAATCCAATTACGGGCAGATATTTCAGGATGTTCTGATACCGATATTAAGGGATTCAGTTACCTTGTCCGCAGGTAGTCTTTACAGGCACTTGATAACTGAGTTAGAAAAGGTATTGATAAACGCAGTTTTAGATCAGACAAATAATAGCCAGACAAAGACCGTAAGGATCCTGGGTATAAGCAGGAATACATTAAGAACACGCATGAAGGAATACGGTTTATTATAATTCAAAAGCCCGTTGGCATTACCCGAATAAGCTTCTAAAAAGACTATGGCAGGTTTACTCCGAAGAATTTTTATTTCATTCTGCCTTATTTCAATTATCCCTCTGTTAGTCTTTGCTTATCTGACACTACCTCGTGTGGCGGTTGATCAGGCTGAATTTACGTTTGTTATCGTATTTATAACTGTGGTTATGATTATATTAGGGCTTTCTCTTCTATTGGGTATTGATAGGAGGATTTCGAAACTGTCCATGGTTGCTAATCTGGTTTCTAGAGGTGATGTTACGCATGAGTTACAGGTAAAATCTGATGATGACATTGCCGGATTGAGCGAATCACTTAACCAAATTACCAGAAAGATTAGAGATAATATGAACGACCTGCAGACGCGTGCTATTTTGATCGAGAGAACAAACAGAGAGTTATCCAGGTTAAACAAATTGAAATCCGAATTTGTTTATATGGTTTCTCATGAACTGCGCGCTCCCTTAATCAATATAAAAGAGGTTTCATCTCTGCTTTTAGGAAGACAGACAGGTTATCTCAACCCCCAACAGGAGAGATGCTTATCTATAGTATCACGCAGCGCAACGCGGTTACTTAAATTAATTGAGAACCTGTTAGATATTGCCAGGATTGAGTCTGGAGAGCTGAGGTTAGACAGACAGATTATAGATATAAACAAGATTATCAAAGATGCTACAGAATCGCTGGAGCAATGGCGTGAATTCAAAAAGATAGATTTACAACTTGAGATAGAACCAAATTTACCGGATATCTATGGAGATCCCGATAGGATAAATCAGGTGCTTGTAAATTTACTTAGTAATGCTATCAAATTTACCCCTGCGCATGGTCGAATAATTATAAAGGCACAGATGCAGAGAGGAGGGGAGGATTTTGTAGAGATCTCTGTGATAGATACAGGGCCAGGAATTCCTTTAGAGTATCAGGATAAGATATTTGGGAGATTCAATAAACTGAGCAGTGATTTTCATGCAGACGCTAATTCCCCCGGTACCGGATTAGGTTTGTCCATAACGAAGGATATCATTACTATGCATGGAGGTAAGATATGGGTAGAGAGTAAACCAAAACAGGGCAGCCGATTCGCCTTTATCCTACCAGAATATAAACCAGAGCAGATATTAAAGAGAAGTCTGCAGACAAGAATAAGCAGGGCCAGGGAAGAGGATAAGGAGTTCTCCATATTTATCATTAAGCTAAATAATTATTCACAGATAAAAAAGGGTCGAGGAGAGAAGGGGGCGAGGGGTATCTTATTAAATATCTTTGATGCAGCCAAAGAGATTATAAAAGGCGGAGAGTTTATACTACAAACAGATAAAAACGAAGTTGTTATACTGGCGGGGATTACGAAGGAGGAGTTCGCGGAGACGAATTTGAGGTTAAAAAGAAGAGTAAAGGAGCGCATCTTTGATAGAACCCAGGAGCAGGAGATAGATTTTTCATACGGAGGGTATAGTAGCTCTGGAGAAGAACCAGATGTTACGAGATTGCTAAGATTAGCACGAGAGAGTCTTGTCAGCGAGAAGAGGGAGAGGTTAAAAAAGAATATAACGGTTATTGATGATGATTGTACGGTCGTGGAGACATTGAAGAGATTATTAAGGAAGAGGGGCTATAGTAATTTTATCGAGGCATACAGTGGAGAGGATGCGCTTCAGAAGCTAAGGCATCTTATCCCAGATCTGATCATACTTGATATAAAGATGCCCAAAATGAACGGTTATGAGATGTTTAGGATACTGAAGAGCGACATTGTTACAAAGGACATACCGGTTATAGTCATTACGGGATATGATGTAGAGATGAGCAGGTTAGAGCAATATTCTGCGGGCAAGACCATACCCGTGATGGATAAACCCGTTAATATAGATAGATTTATAAGAGTGGTGAATTATCTATTATGAGGAGGATAACGGAATATGCGTAAGAGAACGAGGAGGAGGGATAAGCGTCGTCCAGTTCTTTGCCCTAATTGCCATAGAGAGATGGTGTGCATGAATCGTTTTGAATCAATTTATAAGTTAATCAGGGGATTTTACGTATGGTACATTTGTCCCCGCAGGAATGGAGAGGATGGCTGCGGACACATTACATTGTTTGAATTCTCTCCCCAGACAAAGCGCTTAAGACAAATCTCAGATTCCAGAGACTATAAAAAGGCCCGCAGGGGTATATTTGTTAAACATTGATTTGACAGAAGGCATAGCAGATAAAGAGTTTACCTTCTTTGTATATATACTAAACCAGCAGCGATAGAGATTATATCATCTGGGCATAATAAACTGAGAAGTTAGCTTGCTGGCGCACCCGAAATAAAACCTTATTAAATAAAATATAATAAAATATAATAAAATATCTTAAAATTCCTCTTGACAAGCATATTTATATACATATAATATAACATTGTATAATTTTATATACTCTAATTTAGAGTATACCTACTTTACTAAGAACCTCTTATGTCAGAAAGGAAGCTCACCATACTTACAGTGGATGACGAGAGGATAATCCGTGATTTACTGGATTCCTTTTTGAGAAGATTTGGTCACAGATCAATACTGGCCTCCAGCGGGAAGGAGGCAATTCGTTGGGCGGAGAGGGAGAGCCCGGACATTGTTCTTCTTGATATTAAGATGCCAGAGATGGACGGCCATCAGGTATGTCGGAGATTGAGGGAGATTGTTTCTTCTACTTCTATGGGGATAATTATGATTACCGGTTACGGTAGTCTTGATAATAAGGAGAGGGCTATTGAGTCTGGTGCGGATGACCTTTTGGAGAAGCCCCTGGATTTATACGAATTAATTTACCGCATTAGGGCGTGGACGGAGGTACAGGGCATTGCGAATCCCATGGAGAGAGTAGCTACTTATGCTTATAAGGTAAGACAGTATAATAATAAGCTCAAGGGATAACATAAAAGATGGAACATCCCAAGCTCCTGGTGGTTGATGATGAGAAGACGATAGGCGAGGTTTTTGAACGCGCCTTGGGTAAGAGGGGTTATCAGGTACACGCAGTTCAGGATGCAGGCAGGGTTTTAAAGGAGATCGAGAGCGACTTCTTTAATATTATAATTGTAGATTTAAAGATGCCGGGGATAGACGGGGTGCAGCTTTTAAGAAGGATTAAGCAGATAAATCCTTATATAGAGGTTATTATTATTACCGGTTATGGTACGCCTCAATCAGCTGTAAGCGCAATTAAATTAGGAGCATTTGATTACGTTACCAAGCCTTTTGATATTATCGAAATAGAGAAAACGATAAAGAATTGCCTGGAGAGGCAGAGGCGTGCTATAGAGAATATTGAACTGAAGGAGTTAGTTGCCTTCTCTGAGGTAAGCAAGACAATAACCTCGATGAGAAACGTAGATGAATTGCTTGAGGTAATTCTTGTATCCGCTATTCAGGTTACTAAGGCACGCAGGGGCTCTCTGTTTTTATTAAATGAAGACAGAGATGAGCTCTTTTTGAAATCATCACGCGGCTTCCGCAAAGATAGTATTACGGAAGGGGCAATTCCTTTTAACAGAGTTGCATCTAATTGGTTAGCTATAAGGGGTCAGCCTGTGGTAGTTAATAATACTGAAGAGAGATTAGATTTTAGCGGCAGGGAGAATGCGTGGGCGAGCTTTATCTGTTTTCCTATGGCTAGTGTTCCCTTGATGTTTCATGGTAAGATTTTGGGCGTGGTTAATGTCTGCCAGAAGGATACGGGGGATAGTTTTACAGATAGGGATTTAACCCTATTGAGCGTATTGGCCTCTGAGGCAGCTATAGCTATCGAGAACGCCAGGTTATATAAGCAACTGCAGGATAAGATAAGCGAACTGGAGGATACTATATCAAGATTAAATCAAACGCAGGCCGAATTGATCCAGTCAGAAAAGTTGGCTTCTATTGGCCGTTTGGCCGCAGGTATTGTCCATGAGATTTGTAATCCATTGAATGTTATCTCAGGACGTGTTCAGCTTTTATTGATGGATGCCCAGAGAGATACTCATCTGGCTGATTCCCTGAGGATTATCGAAGAGTACGTTTCTCGTACATCAAGGATAGCAAACAGCCTTCTAAAATTTGCCAGACCAAATCAACCAAAGATTAGCGAGCTCGATATAAATCAACAACTTCAGGAAACAATAGCCTTGCTGGAAGATAGGTTTACTGCGAAGAATATAAGAATAGAAAGGGATTTATCTCACTCGTTACCGCATGTCTCTGGCGATAAACAGCAATTTCAGCAGGTCTTTCTGAATATAATGTTAAATGCCGAACAGGCAATGCCGGAGGGAGGAATATTGAAAATCTCCACTAGGGAATTACCTCAGGAGCATTGCATAGAGATAGCCTTTAGCGATACAGGGGAGGGCATCCCTGAGGAGAATATAGATAATATATTCGATCCCTTTTTTACTACCAAAGAGAATGGTACGGGTTTAGGTTTGTCAGTTAGTTACGGTATTGTAAAGATGCATAAAGGAACTATCGATGTGCAGAGCAGGCAGGGTGAGGGTAGCACTTTTCTTATAAAATTACCAGTTATAGATACCAATCAAAGATAAGGCGGCAGATTACAAATGTGCAGAATTTTAGTTGTTGATGACGAGATTGAAACCTGTAACTTGCTCTCCGAGTTTCTGAACAGAAAAAACTACAATGTTTCTGTAGCAACCGACGGAGAGGAAGCAATATCCAAGGTAGCGGCACTGAAGCCACACGTTGTCTTGTTGGATATCCGCATGCCCAGAATGGACGGCATAGAGGTACTCAGGCGTATAAAACAATTAGATGACCGTATAGATGTGGTGATGATTACCGCGGTTAATGACGAAGAGATGGGTAAGATGGCAATGAGATTAGGAGCATTTGATTATATTACCAAGCCGCTTAGCTTGAATTATCTGGAGGCCGTGGTTCTGGTAAGGTTATTTATGAGGGGTACTTAACTCACCGCTTGTTCCATATGCTAATTATCAATCAATGCATAAGATGCGAAATTACTGAATGATAAAATAAATCCACTGGTGTTAAATAAAAACAAGTAATTTTATATGAGTGATGAGATCTTTTCTATATCGAAAGCGGCTAAATATTTGGGCGTATTCCCCCTGACGTTAAGGAATTGGGAGAAGAAGGGATTGATAAGTTCGTTTCGTACCCCAGGGGGGCACCGTCGTTTTAGAAGATCCGATCTGGATAGAATTACAGGATGCAATAAATCAAGGGATAGATTAGAAGAGAACATAAAGAAATTAGAGGAAATGGACCTTGAGAAAATAAACAAACAGGTTATTGATAGAATTATATCTTCTCTGCGCGACCTCTCGGAGGGCGCATAAAGATAAAGATTAGAAAGGCAGGAGATGAATAGGAAGAAAATCATGATAGTTGACGATGAGGAGATAGTCTTAGATTCATTCAGACGAACAGTCAAGGGAGAAAATTATGATGTAGCAACAGCTATTAATTCTAATGATGCGCTCAATAAACTAAAAATTCAACCAGAAATAAAGGTTGTAGTCTCCGATATAAGAATGCCAGGAATGGATGGGATGGAGTTCCTTAAAATATTAAAGAGAGAATATCCTTATATTATCCGTATTATCTTGACCGGTCATGCTGACGTAGATAATGCAATTGCGGCAGTTAATGAAGGCCAAGTCTACAGATTTATTACTAAACCCTGGAATGCGGATGAGTTAATAATTATTCTGAGATTGGCTTTGCAGTATCAACAGGTATTGGAAGAATATAGGTTCTTAGCCAGGGATGTGCAGAGGGCAATCGATAATATTGAGGATTTAGAGAGACGCTATCCGGGTATTAGTAATATATCTACAGATGAAGAAGGCAGGGTTATTATTTAAGTGATTGAATCTCTGTGATTATCTATATTAATTTAAGCCTATCCTCCCCCTAAAAATATATCCTAAAGAGACAAGGCCATCAGATTAGAGGAATAATGGCCAGGTTAAACGAAGGGCAGTTAATATAATAGCACCTAAGAGGAGGGATTGTTTTCAGTCCAGTCCACAGTTTTTGACTTCAGAAGTTATTGACAAAAACGAAGTTATAGTTTAGTATAATACTGATATGGATTTCAGCAATTCATCGAATTATTTTAAAATATCATATCAATTACCATAACCTATTGAATTAACATGGTAAAACTAAAATTAAAATCCATTGATAACGCTTCAGTTATAAGAAAATTTTCTGTGCTGTTTAGTCTGATGTCATTTTTCCCATTTATAATATTGTCTGCCTTGTTTATTTATCTCAAAAGCAAAGGAATAACCCATTTAAATCTAAATCTGCTCTTCCTGGCAGCTTTCTCAGTGGGGTTCTTCTCGCTTATGGGGTTCTTTAGCATGCGACAGAGCCTGGTGAATCTTACCAAGATATCAGAGGGGACCAGGGATATCTTGAAGGGTAAACTCCCTACACGTATCGATATTAACGCTTCGGGAGACACAGAGGTCGCCCAGATAGCGCGGGCGTTCAATGAGGTAGTGCAAAAGCTGGAATTAAATCTTCAAGAATTACAGCGCTCCAAGAGCACACTGCAGAGTGTATTGGGTAAGATAGCCAGTGGCGTTTCTTCAACCCAGAATATAGATGCCTTTCTGGATTTGATCCTGGAGACAACGGTGAGCGCGCTATCCGCAAAGAACGGTTTACTTTTGATCTCCGATGATGAGAAAGAGGAGTTAATAGTAAAGAGTACTTTTGGTTTGGCCTCTTCTTATTATTCGCGAGATCAGCATATACCGATAGGTTCGGAGATGGTGGGTTGGGTTGTCAAACAGAATAAACCCCTGTTGATTCCTCGACTACACAAATCCACAGCAGTGAAACAGGATAATGCCGAGGCAGTTTTCCAGCCTCCTTTGATATGTACGCCTCTAATATTCCAGAATAGGGTAGTGGGAGCAATCTCAATCAGCGGGAAGGATAAGGATGCAAATTTTGAAGAGGATGAGCTGATGATACTCTCCAATTTAGCTTCCCAGATTGCCCTTGCCATAGAAAACGCGAAACTAAATTCCGATGCACAAAAGACATATTTAGAAACGATTACAGCCTTAGCGCTGGCAGTAGAAGCACGCGATCCGTATAGCCGGGGTCATTCCGACAGGGTGAGTAAATACGCCATAAAAATAGCACAGAAATTGGGCCTGGACGAGGAGAGGATCAGAAAGATTAAAGAGGCTGCTCAATTGCATGATGTAGGTAAGATTGGTATAAGTGATGAGATTCTGAGAAAACCGGATATACTTAATGATTACGAGAAACAGATAATGCATCAGCATCCCATAATTGGCGAGGGGATTATTATACCCCTGCACGGTTTCTCCCATTTAAGAGACCCTATACGACATCACCATGAATGGTTAAATGGCGAGGGATATCCCGATCATCTGAAGGGCGATGAGGTTACTCTGGAGGCAAGAATTTTAGCTGTGGCCGATGTATTTGACGCCCTTACAACAGACCGGCCATATCGAAAGGGACTGGATTTTAATCAGGCGAAGGAGGAGTTATTAAAATACAAGGGCACGCACTACGATGCTAAGGTTGTAGATGCCTTTATAAGTTGTATATAATTATTAAATATCTACCCGCACATATTATGATTGTGAAGCAGTCGTGTGCGGGTTTTTTATTGATAGCAGGTGACGAATCATAAATGCTAATATATGTTGCTGGCCTTCTTGAGAGCTGCAAAGGCTTTTCTATTGTAATTGGCTATATATATGCTAAAATTCTCTCTTAGGATGAGGGAGTCGCTCATATTTGCAAAAAAGATAGCGAGAGAAAGATTATTAATTCTTGCCTGGGCTTTTTATGACCTGGCAAATCAATCGTTTGCCCTGAATGTAGTGTCTCTGTATTTTGTACGCTGGGTGACTATTGAGAAACAAACCCCCGAATTATATTACAGTGTTTCCTTTGGCATATCTATGTTTTTAGTTGCATTCCTCGCTCCATTTCTGGGTGCAATATCAGATTTAACAAATAGGCATAGGCTCTTCTTGGTTTCGTTTACATTTTTAAGCGTTATTTTCACAATTCTACTGGGATGGGCGAGGAGCGTTTTTCTGGGGCTGCTCTTTTTTGCCATAGCCAATTTCGGCTGTCAGGCAGCAATTATATTTTATAATTCCTTGCTTGTGAATATTGCGCCGCAGGATAAGGTAGGTCTGGTTTCAGGGATAGGTAAGATGTTTGGTTATTGCGGAGCGATATTAGCCCTACTCGTAATCAGGCCATTGGTTATAAAGGAGGGATATCAGGCGGCGTTTGTTCCCAGCGGATTATTATTTTTTATTTTCGCCTTGCCTTGCATGTTATTTGTAAGAGATAAAAAGAGCAGCCAACCCCCTGATATATTAACATTTTTCAGAAAAGATAAACTCCTGTTTACCTCCAGGCAAATCTTCGGTAGTGCCTTCAGGCTGGTAAAATCGGCTGGATTATCCGATTTTTTAAAAGCGACATTTTTCTGTCTGTGTGTAGTAAATATAATTATTATTTTTATGTCAGTATATGTTACCAGAGTTTTTGGTTTAGACGAGAACCAGATAGTAAATCTTATTATCTTCTCCACTATTTTTGCTATTATAGGCAGCGTATTTAGCGGTTACCTTAGCGATCATATCGGATACAAACGCAGTCTTATTATTGTATTACTTTTGTGGGTGATATGTTTGTTCTCCGGGGCCTTGGCCAGAGGCATGCTATCTTATTGCGTTATTGGGCCTCTGGTCGGGGTGACCCTTGGTTCAACCTGGGTAGTCTCTCGAGCCCTGGCTGTTCATATTGTGCCGGCTCAGAAGATAGGACAGGTATTTGGATTGTTTAGTTTTATTGGTTACCTCTCTGCTATAACTGGCGCACTTTTTTGGGGAGGGCTCCTTTGGTTTCTTTCTCCTTTAGGGGAATTAGGTTACAGAATCGCCTTATTAAGTTTGCTTCTGCTTCTTTTGCCCGCTTTTGTTTACGTTCGTCGTATTTAAATTTAGATCATGTTTTAAGCCCTTTCCGGGGCATAAAGAATGGCATGGAAGACCTAGTTATACACAAGGTATTTGCTCAGATAGCAGATAGGTTCCCCTCTAAGATAGCCTTTCAGATAAAGGAGGATTCTAATTGGCGGAGATTAAGCTATAGGCAGGTAGAGACCTCAGCTCAGAGGGTAGCAGCATTTTTGATTAAAAAAGGGTATAAAAAGGGTGACTACGCCGCTCTTATTCTGGAGAATTGTCCTGAGTGGGGAATAGTCTATTTAGGTATAATGTATGCAGGGCTTGCCTGCGTAGCAATTGACTGCGAGTTGAGCTCAGGGGAATTAGATAACATTTTTCAGGATTGTCAGGCAAGGGTTGTGTTTACCTCCCATAGTATTTTTAAAGATAAGATAGAGGATGTAGTGCGTTCAAGATTACAGGTTGTCATTGTGGATTCAGAGGAATTCCAGAGGATTAGCTTACATGAGAAGATTGACGTTACCTGGCCCAAGGTAGATTCCACAGATGTAGCCTCTCTTATTTATACCTCAGGAACAACGGCAAGGCCAAAGGGGGTACTTCTTACTCACTATAATTTCTGTTCAAATTTCCGCAGTATTGATAAGCTTAGCATCTGTTCACCCAAAGATAATTTTCTATCGATCTTACCTCTATATCACACATATGCATTTATGGTGACTCTATTGGTTCCTCTCTTGTCTGGTGCGATGGTGACGTATACGAGGAGTTTCAGGCCAGATGATTTAACTAATATAATTAAAGAATCAAATATTACTATCCTTACGGGTGTCCCTCAGATGTTCTCTCTTATATATAAAGCGATTTTTGAGAAGATAAAAAAGATACCTTCATTCTTTAGGCCATTCCTTATGCCGTTGATAAGAAGTAGGGTACGTAGGAGTTTTGGCAGGGACCTAAGATTTTGCGTCAGCGGCGGAGCCAGGCTTGCCCCTGAAATAGGGAGGGGATTATTCAAACTAGGATTGAAGGTTATTGAGGGTTATGGACTCACAGAGACCTCTCCGGTAGCAACATTGAATCCTGTCAAAAAAGTAAAGTTTGGCTCAGCAGGTAGGGTTCTTCCGGAAGTGCAGATACGTATCCTTAAGCCTGATAAATCAGGCATTGGTGAGGTGCTTATTAAGGGGCCGAATGTTATGTCTGGTTATTTTAAGCAGCCAGATTTAACTACTCAGGTTAAGACCTCCGACGGTTGGTTTAATTCGCAGGATTTAGGTTATCTGGACCGTGATGGCTATCTCTTTCTGACTGGGAGAAAGAAGGATGTGATAGTACTCAGTTCTGGTAAAAATATTTATCCCGAAGAATTGGAGGAGTATTACAATCACAGCCCCTATATAAAAGAGATATGCATTTTCCAAAGGAGCGAGGAGAGATTCGGGCAGATGAGGCAGCTGCTTTTTGCAGTAATAGTCCCAGATTTCGAATATTTCCGTAAGAAAGAATGTATTAATATCAGAGAAAGGATTCGTTGGGAGTTAGAGAATCTTTCTTGCAGATTGCCATCGTATAAACGTATTATGGGTTTTGTTATCAGAAAGGAAGATTTTCCCCGCACCCATTTAAGAAAGATTAAACGCTATGAGATAATTAAAGAGTACACAGATGATATTATTCAGGTGACTTCAGAACAGCCCGTCTTCTCCCCCGAGGATAGAGAGATCTTGGATTTAGACATTACAAAAAGAATCATGGGATTCTTGTCTGCTCAATTGAATAAAGATGTGCAATTGAGCAGTCACTTAGAGTTAGATTTAGGTATAGATTCTTTAGGCAGGGTGGAGTTGTCTCTGGGGCTTGAATCAGCTCTGGCGATGAAGATTCCACAAGGAGTGATTGAAAGGGCTTTGACGGTCCGAGATTTAATTAGAAATATCCGCCAGGTTACCATCAATCGCGATAGTAAGATATTAGTCTCTCAGGAATTGTTTAGACACAAGGATTGGTCTCAGATTTTAAGTGAGAGTCCCCCGGAGGGCGTGCTTAAGAAGATCAGGATAGATATCAATTTCTTTGATAGAGTTTTGATATATATCTTTAAGAGCATATTAGAATCTATATTTAGATTATGTTGGTTTTTAAGAGTTGAAGGAAAAGAATCTATCCCCCTAAATGGTCCATATATACTATGTTCGAATCACGCCAGTTATTTAGATGGATTTATTATCTTTTCCAGTATTCCGTTTAAATGCTCCGCCAATCTCTTCTTTATTGGTCATGCGAAGATATTTGAACACCCTTTAGTTAGCTGGACAGTTAAATCCGCACATCTAATTTCAATAGACCCACTCACTCATTTAACAGAGGCCCTTCAGGCAGCACGTTTTGTTATTAAGCATAAAAAAATAATCTGCGTGTTTCCAGAAGGTAGTCGTTCTATCGATGGCAAGGTTCAGGAATTCAAGAAGGGGGTAGGAATTTTAGCTAAAGAGCTGGATATTCCTCTTGTGCCAGTTTATATTAAGAATTCTCATCGTGGGTGGCCCAGAGGGAGGAGATTTCCTCGCCCATATCCCTTGAGGCTTATATTTGGCAAGCCCCTCTACTGGAGGGAATTGGGTAGTGATTACTCATCAATTGTACGCAGGTTAAGAGATGAGGTGTTGAAATTAGGGAGGAAGTAAAGTAGAATTAATTTATTAGCTTAATGTTAGCTTCTAATTTAATCCCCGATGTACATTATATCCGGAATAATTTTAAAAAAGAGAGTAGTCGGAATTATGACAGGCAAGAATCTCGTGGTTGCAATATTCAAAGATAGAATTATGCCGACAATAATTCCTCTGTGTTTAATCATATTGTTAATTCCCGTCTATATCTATTCAGAGGAGGAACCGTATTTTATCAAGATGCGTCAGGATATGGTGAAGACACAGCTCGAGGGGAGGGGCATTAAGGATAGAAGGGTCCTGGATGCAATGCTTAAGGTGCAGAGGCATAAATTTGTTCCTGCCGAATATAAAATGCTCGCTTATAGTGATTCACCTTTGCCTATAGGCAAAGGACAGACTATTTCTCAGCCTTATATTGTAGCCCTGATGACTGAACTGCTTCAATTAAAAGGAGCAGAGAGCGTTTTAGAGATTGGTACTGGCTCCGGGTATCAGGCAGCAATATTAGCAGAGTTGGCGAGGCGTGTTTATACGATTGAGATTCTACCTGAATTAGCTAACCACGCAGGTGCTCTACTGAGAGGTTTGGGATATGAGAATATTATAGTTAAATGTGGCGATGGTTATTTGGGGTGGCAGGAATACGCCCCCTTCGATGCAATTATTATTACCTGTGCGCCCAGGGATGTTCCTGACAGATTAATTGAACAGCTTGCCAACGGGGGTAGGATGGTTGTGCCCGTAGGTGAGTTATATCAAGAATTACTACTTATTGAAAAGGATGGCAGCAAGATCAAGAGGAGGAGTATTTTGCCTGTAAGATTTGTTCCTATGATACATTCGCATTAAAGGAAGGGATAATGTTTGATTTTGAGGTAAAGATAGCGCAGAGTAAGAATGAGATTAGGCAGGCCCTGAGGTTAAGATATGAAATCTTTGCTTACGAGATGAAAAATAGCCGGGGACATTTAGATGTGGAAAGAGTAGATGTTGATGAATATGATAAATTTTGCGACCATTTGATCGTTATCGATAAAACAAATAATAAAATTGTAGGAACATATCGATTGTTATTAGGGCATAGAGTAGATAAGAAGGTGGGATTCTATTCAGAGAGATTTTTTGATATCGAGAATATAAAAAGACTGGCTGATGACGCAGAGGTACTGGAGCTGGGGCGTTCCTGCATTCATCGTGATTATCGAGATAAATTAGTAATTAACCTCCTCTGGAGCGGAATCAGTAAATATATAAAGGATCATAATGTAAGATTTGTTTTTGGTTCGGTCAGGCTGGGTAATAGAAATAGTAATTCGACTCTTGAGATAAGTAGGTTGTTTAAATTGATTAAGAAGAAATTCTATGCCCTCAAGGAATACCGGGTTCATCCCAGGGCAGCAAATATCTTCAGAGGGTTAGACGAGGATATAAGAATTAAAAACTATCAGAAGATCTGGCGGACATTACCGCCACTGGTTAAGGGATATCTAAGGGCAGGTGTGGTTGTGTGCGGGTATCCAGCGGTTAATCATGACCTCAATTCAATCGTTGTTTTTATTTTATTAGACGTTAAAGATATCTCTCCCTCGTATAAACGGCATTTCTTTTAATATGATTGTTTTTAAAATATTATCTTTATCTTTCGGGATATTTATCTATACAATAACCGCAGCAATATTACATATTTTTTTATTCTTATTTATCCCCTCTAGGCGCCTAAGGATAATAAGTTACTGGACGAGAATATTTAACATATTCTTAAGGCTAATTCTTAGGATAAGAATAACCGTCATTGGAGAACAGGACTATTTTAAAGAGAATGGCAATTTTATTGTCTCTAATCATCTGGGCTTCTTGGACGGAATAGTGTTGGCCAGCTTATTTCCCGTTATATTCGTATCCAAGATGCAGGTAAAATCTTGGCCTGTATTCGGTTTGATGACGCAGATAGCCGGAACAATCTATATTGACCGCAAGAAAAAATTTAAATCATCCGGTTATATTCGTCAGGCAGCAGAGGCATTGAGGTGCGGCT
>JAOZPD010000012.1 GCA_029932935.1 Candidatus Omnitrophota bacterium
GAGTGCCCACGCATAAAAGGGATTATTGCCACTTATTATCCTGTAGGTAGAGAGGACTTAGAGGTGGTGGGTTTTGTAAAGAATATGAGTGCTAAGGGTGTAAATCTGAATGTCATTAAGAAAATAGAGAAGGATACAGTTTTGTCTTTGAAGATGAATCTGCCGGGCAGTAATATTCCTATCCAATTTAAAGGCAAGGTTGTGTGGTCTAATGAGACTAATCTGGATTTGCGTTCGGAGATCTTGGGTTATGAATTGGGTATCGAGTTTATTGATATAAGCGACCAAGATCGAGAGAGAATATCACGTTACGTGCTGGATTGCATCGAGAAGAACCGACCATAATTTAGCATTTCAACTGATCAGATTCCCATTCCGCTTTACGATTTCAATATTATAATTTAGATATGTTATAAGAATATTTTTATTTTTTTGACAATAATACCTTGTTATGTTACATTAATTCAAATACTAAAATGGGGATAATGGGAGAGTCAATCCTCAGATCTCTGAAAAATAGATGCTGCGTTAGGAGGAGATAGCTCAAAAAAAGAGAGGTGAAGATGAATGAGTTTATTTGGGCAGCCTTAGCGGCATTTGTATGGGGTATTGTACCATTATTAGAAAAGTTAGGCTTGGTAAAGGTGCAGCCGCTGGTGGGATTGTTTTATAGAAGCTTGGGTGTAGTAATAGGCCTTTTTTTATTAGGTATATTTTTACTCAAGCCTTCGGAGATTAAATCAGTAAATCTTCGTTCTATTGTCTTTTTGGTCCTGGGTGGATTCTTGGCGAGTTTTATCGCTCAAATTTGTTTTTATAAGGGACTAAAAATAGGAGAGGTTTCAAGGGTGGTACCCATAGCAGGCAGCTTTCCTCTCGTAACATTTTTATTCGGAGTCTTATTCTTGGGAGAGTCTGTTAACTTGGCAAAGATTATAGGTGTTCTGTTAATTGTATTAGGAATATGGGCGCTTAAAATATAAATTGCGCATTAATTTTATATAGACAGGATGTCTTTTATAAAAATTGGTAAAGATACAATTAAGAGATACGATCTACTATCTGTAAATGACGTAGTTGTTATAGGGGTCTCCGGAGGGCCTGATTCAACAGCGCTTGCCCTTCTGCTTAATTCAGTTAAAAGAGAGTTTAATCTACATTTATGCATTGCTCATTTAGATCACCAGTTAAGGAAGGATTCTTACCGTGATAAGAATTTTGTTGAGTCCTTAGCCAGAAGGTTGAATTTACCATTCGTTTGTTCTGTAATCAATGTATCTCAATTGGCCTTAAAGGGTTCGGTAGAAGAGATTGCACGTCAGGTCAGATTCGATTTTCTGTTCTCTGTAGCCAGGAAAACGAGGGCTAATAAGATTGCCCTCGGGCACAACCAAGACGATCAGGCAGAGACTGTATTAATGCGTTTGATTAGAGGCACAGGTTTATTAGGGCTCGGTTCCATATTACCCAAACGTAGAATGAAAGGATACACAATGATCAGGCCTTTGATTGAAATCCCTCGCAAGAACATCGAAGCTTATTTGAAAAGGCGGGGGATTAAGGCTCGGATCGACTATTCCAATAAAGACATTGCATATTTCCGCAATCGAATCCGAAATCGCCTGATTCCAGAATTAATCAGAGATTATAATCCTAATATAAAAGAGGTCTTAGCCAATATGGCCCAGATAGCCGCTTACGATTACGATTATTTAGAAAATACGGCTATTAAGGAATTAAGCAGATTAAAGAGGGATCCGATTGTTGCTCGGGGGAGGGCGTATCCAGGTGAGATAAGATTGAATCTTGATAAATTGTTAAGGTTACATACAGCTATTTTAAGATTGATTTTAAGGCTTTCCATTGCTCAGGTTAAAGGCTCGAGCCTCCAGGTTGATTTCAGGCATATTAAAGAGATAGAAGATTTAATTTATCACCGTCCCGCAGGTTCCATAGTTGATCTTCCTCAGCGTGTCTCTGTATCAAAAAGAAAAAATTATCTATGTATTTATCGAAGAAACCCCCTATAAATCAATGGGTTCTAAAAATACTTGCTTTTATAATAAGTTAGATTTATAATAGTAACTTTGTTAATACAAAGAAGGGAAAATGTATGAAAAGGACAAACAAAAAATTACACAAGAAACAGTTGCGCCTTCCGATATTGTGGATACTTGTTATCTTTGCAGTTTTTTATCTTTTAAGTAATGTCAAGATTTCTCCATCAGGAGCGCCACAGGAGATCGCTTATAGCGATTTTTATAGAATACTTAAGAATAATCCAAAGAGAATTATATCGGTAACCAAGACCGATAATCTTCTGCAGGGAGAGTTTAGCGACCGCAGTCGTTTCTTCCTTAATATTCCAGACGAGGATCGGGAATTACTTGCTCTTTTGCGGGACAATGTCGATCATTTCGAGGTCAAGCCTCCTCGTACCCTCTGGGCAAATTTGTTCTTTTCCCTAGGCCCAATCTTAATCTTAATTCTATTCTGGTGGATGATGGCCGCACGCGGAGAGCAATTGGGCAATCGTATAATGTCCTTTGGCAAGGCACGGCCACTGATTCAATCCGAGGCAAAAAAGGCGACATTTGAAGAGGTGGCAGGGGTAGATGAGGCCAAAGAGGAGCTGAAAGAGGTTATTGAGTTTCTGAAGGACCCTAAAAAATTTCAGCGATTAGGCGGAAAGATTCCTAAAGGAGTTTTACTTGTTGGTCCTCCGGGATGCGGTAAAACCCTGATTGCTCGTGCGGTGGCTGGCGAGGCCGGTGTGCCTTTTTTTAGTATTTCTGGTTCAGATTTTGTAGAGATGTTTGTGGGCGTGGGGGCTTCGCGTGTACGGGATTTATTTGCTCAGGGTAGACGAGCGGCAAAATCATCGGGTAAAGGGAGCATTATTTTTATTGACGAGATTGATGCTGTAGGGCGTTTGCGTTTTTCGGGTATAGGTGGAGGTCATGACGAGAGAGAACAGACGCTTAATCAATTGTTAGTAGAGATGGACGGATTTGATACTACAGAGGGGCTGATTCTTATCGCTGCTACTAATCGTCCGGATACGCTTGATCCCGCGCTTTTACGACCGGGAAGGTTTGACCGCCATATTGTTATTGACCGTCCGGATATAAACGGTCGCGA
Organism: Candidatus Omnitrophota bacterium; assembly: GCA_029932935.1. Classification (GTDB taxonomy): domain Bacteria; phylum Omnitrophota; class Gorgyraeia; order Gygaellales; family JAHJCI01; genus JAOZPD01. The sequence continues at coordinate 3,142 of JAOZPD010000012.1, forward strand.
AGAAATATTGAAGGTTCACGTTCGTAAAATAAAACTGGACCCTGCTGTAGACTTGAAGTCAATTGCCAGACAAACGCCTGGTTTTTCCGGAGCCGACTTGGCCAATCTTTGTAATGAGGCGGCTTTATTGGCCGCGAGGAATAATAAGGTTGCAGTAGGAAGGGAGGAACTGGAGGCGGCCATTGAGCGAGTCATAGCCGGCCCAGAGAAGAAGAGTCGTGTAATCTCCAGAAGAGAAAAAGAGATAGTCTCTTTTCATGAGGCAGGCCATGCGTTTCTTGCTTTGCTTCTTCCTGAGGTGGATCCCCTGCATAAGGTGTCAATTATTCCGCGCGGGGTTGCTGCTCTGGGGTATACTATGCAATTACCCATGCAGGACCGTTATATCATGACCAGGCAGGAGTTGGTAAGTCGCATTACTGTTCTTCTGGGGGGGAGGGCTTCCGAGGTTTTGAATTTCGGGGATATTACCACCGGTGCAGAGAACGATTTACAGATTGCTACCCAGATGGCCCGGCGTATGGTTACCGAATTTGGGATGTCGGATAGATTACGTAATCTTACCCTGGGGAAAAGAGAAGGATTGGTTTTTCTTGGTAAGGATTTAGTCGAGGAGAGGAATTATAGTGATACAACAGCTCAGATTATTGATGAAGAGATTCAGAAGATAATAGATGAGGCTTACAATAGAGCGAAGGCGATGCTGCAGGATAATCAGGAAAAATTGAAGATTTTAGCCTCTACTTTATTCGAGAAAGAGGTCTTAGATGGTGAAGAGGTAAAGAGGATTGTAGGATGGCGGGAGAGAGAGCAACAGGAGAAACAAGAATAACAGATAATGAAAAGGTTACCCCCTCCTCGGTAAAGATAATGGGTATTATAAATCTTACCCCTGACTCCTTCAGCGGTGATGGTCTGTTGTCCAAAGGGGTTAGTGATGAGCAGGTACTCAATTATGCTCAGGATTTAGTAGAACAGGGGGCGGATATAATCGATGTAGGCGGGGAGTCTACACGACCGGGGGCAAAGCCAGTATCAATAGAAGAGGAATTAAACAGGACAATACCAATAATAGAAAGGCTATCTAAGAATATCCAAATACCAATTTCTATAGATACATATAAACCAGAGGTTGCCCATCGTGCTTTAGAGAAAGGGGCTGCAATTGTAAATGATATAAGCGGATTAAGAGATCAGAGAATGATTGAGGTTATTGCCAGCAGCTCTGCCAGGGTGGTGATCATGCATATGAAGGGAACACCTCAGGATATGCAGATAAATCCCACTTATGATTCATTGATAGATGAGATTATTGAGTATTTAGATAGAGCAATAGACAGGGCGTCGGAGGCCGGAATAAGCAGAGATAGGATTATCGTCGATCCGGGGATCGGATTCGGCAAGACGGTTGAGCATAATTTAGAAATTCTTCGTAATTTAGATAAATTTAAGGCATTGAGATGTCAGATTCTTGTAGGTCCATCACGTAAGTCATTTATCGGTAGGATATTAAATCTCCCTCCTCAGGAAAGAGTGATTGGAACTGTGGCTTCATTAGTGGTGGCAGCAATGAATGGTGCTGATATTGTCAGGGTACACGATGTGAAATTCGCTGCTCAGGCCCTGAGGCTCGTGGGGGCAATTCTAAAGAGATGATTGAGATCTGGAAGATAATTCTGGAAATTAGTATCCTCTGGTTTGTGATATACCAGATAATGCTTTTTTTTACTGGTACCCGTGCAATACGAGTTGTAAGGGGGATAATTGTTCTACTGATTGCCTTTTTTCTCGTGCAGAGATTGGGTTTAGAGAGACTGGAATGGTTGTTGACTAAACTATTCGCTATCTCAGTTATCGGAATACTTATTATCTTTCAACCGGAGATAAGGCAGGGGTTAGCGCGACTGGGACGCCATTATTTATTTAGTTTTCCTCTACGCGAAGAGGAATTGGATTATATATTAAAAGAGATTGTAAAGGCGGTTGATTTTCTTGCCCGTCAGGGATTTGGTGCGCTGATTGCTATTGAGAGATACGACTCCTTAAAGCCATATGTGGAAACTGGCGTGACAATCGAAGGTATGGTGTCTTCTGAGTTGCTTCAGAATTTATTTACTCCCGGCAGCATCCTTCATGATGGCGGGGTAATTATTCAGCAGGGGCAGATTGCTGCTGCAGGGTGTTTGTTCCCCTTGAATGAGGATTCCAATATAAGTCGTATATTTGGTATGCGTCACCGGGCAGCAATTGGACTAACCCAAGAGACCGATGCGGTAGTGATTGTAGTCTCCGAGGAGCGACAGGATATTTCTTTGGCCTATGAGGGAGTGCTTTCTCAGGGGTTAAGCCGGGATGATCTATTAGTCAAGGTTAAGCAATTGATGAAGATGGAGAGGAAAACACGAAAGGAAATAGAGTGAGGGGTGCAAGAATAAAGAGAATAATAAAGAACTGGTTTACCACTCATCCCTGGCTTAAATTAATTGCCCTCATCTTGGCAATATTGCTCTGGTTTTATATCGGCGAAGAGCTGAGGCGCTATCTATTATGAGGCTAGGAGTAAATATCGACCATATTGCCAGCATCAGGCAGATAAGGAGGGCTACGGCTCCCGAGCCGGTGTTTGCTGCGTTTCTATGCGAGGCAGCGGGTGCGGATAGCATTGTTGTTCATCTGCGGGAGGATCGCCGGCACATTAAAGAGCGCGACCTTTATCTTTTAAAGCAGGTGGTAGAAACAAAATTAAATTTGGAGATGTCCTTGGCTTCTGATATTGTTGATGTGGCCTGTGATGTTTGCCCGCCGCAGGTAACCCTGGTTCCAGAGAGGAGGCAAGAGTTGACTACGGAGGGTGGGCTTGATGTGGTGGGTAATAGGAAGAGGATCGGCCGGGTAATAGATAAGCTGAAAAGACATAATATAATGGTAAGTCTATTTATCGATCCGGTTAAGTATCAAATCGATGAATGCCTAAAGCTGAGGGTTAAGATGGTCGAACTCCATACAGGAAGATATGCCGAAGCGAGGACAGATTCAAATAAGAGAAGCAGGCTGTCTGAGTTAGCAAGGGCAGCCTCGTATGCGCACCAGAGAGGGATGGTTGTCAACGCAGGGCATGGTTTAGATTATTATAATGTGCCGGCAGTGGTAAAGATAAAATGTATAGAGGAATTGAACATTGGTTATTCCATCGTGTGCAGAGCGGCATTGGTTGGTTTAGAGCAGGCGGTGCGAGAGATGAAGGAGCTGATTAGAAGCCATTCTTGTTTATAGGATAATGAGAATAATAGGCAACGGTGTAGATATAATTGAGGTAAAACGAATCAGGGATGCCGTAGGCAGATACGGAGAGAGCTTCCTTGAGAGAATCTTTACAGAGAAGGAGTTAAAGGCAGCCAGACAACATAATAGCTTTTATCAGCATTTAGCAGGCAGGTTTGCTGTTAAGGAGGCAGTATTTAAGGCCTTTAGCCAGAAGAGGCTCAGTTTTAAAGATGTAGAGGTTCTTAACGATAGTAAGGGCAAGCCCTGTTGTTCTTTGTTAACAGGCGAGAAAGAAAGGTTTGATGTCCATATTTCTATTTCTCATATAAAAAATTATGCTGTTGCCAGCGCGATTATTACACAGGAAGATAACCAGCCATAAGGGCGACTTTGGTCATATATTTATTCTAGCGGGGTGTATGCAATTCAGCGGGGCAGCCTTGTTGTGTTCTGATGCGGCAATGCGTAGCGGTGCGGGTCTGGTCACCCTGGGTGTTCCGCGAGGGATAGCAGGCTCGATTATTAAACGGAAATCACCCGAGGTAATACTCAGGCCGTTGGCTCAGAGCCGTCAGTTCACTTTGAGTATCAGGGCTTATTCGTCTATAAGGGCGTTGTTGAATGAGATTGATGTATTGATTCTTGGACCAGGCCTTTCTCGCAATAGTTCTACACAGAGCCTAATTCACAGGATACTCGGGAATATTAATAAGCCAGTAATAATTGATGCGGATGGAATAAATGCTCTTTGTGGTAGGCTGGATCTGCTGACCAGGTCCGCAAGCCGTCAAGATATCATATTAACGCCGCACCCGGGGGAGATGTCCAGATTATCTGGTCTGGATATAGTAGAGATACAGAGGAACAGAAAGGATATTGCCTGTAGATTTGCTAAGCAGAACAAGGTAATTGTGGTTTTAAAAGGGTATCGCACCATTGTCGCTGATTATAGAGGAAATTTATATACAAACAGGACCGGTAATGCCGGCATGGCTACCGCTGGTTCCGGCGATGTGCTTACTGGAATCCTAGGTGCCTTCCTGGCGCAAGGGCTATCAGGTTTTGAGGCGGCAAGATATGCAGTGTATTTGCATGGATTAGCAGGAGATCTGGCGGCGAAGGAGAAGACACAACTGGGCATGGTTGCTTCAGATATAATTGCTAAGCTCCCCCAGGCAATTAGATTAAGTTCGTAGAGAAAGCGGAAAAAATAGGATGATGCGGGTGTAGTTCAATGGCAGAACAATAGCCTTCCAAGCTATTTATGGCGGTTCGATTCCGCTCACCCGCTTTTAATCGTTTTTAGATAAGGTACATGCTATGATAGATAGGGTGTTTTTAGAGCCTGTTTTTATTGATGCCTTTGATTTGGATGATGCTTGGTTCCAGAGTCTTTGTAGAATCCTGGAGAAGGGCCACGTTTATACCATAACCAGGGGTAGCTATGAGGGGCAGAGGCGATTAGAATTTGATTTCGTGGTTATCAGGGTGAGGAAGCCTTCCCACCAGATTATACCCATAATTCCAGAGGGAATGAGCATACCTGCGCCCACAGATATGGAATATGTCCAAGGGTATCTAAGTTATCTGCTCACAGGTGCCAAGACCGAAACAGAGGATTATACCTATGGCGAGAGGTTGGTAGAACCGAAGGTAAAGGTTAGCCAGAGCCTTAACGGCAAAGAGATGGTCAGGGAGATGCCTTTAAATGTAAATCAGATAGAGGAGGTAATAAAAATTTATAGAGACAAAGGCTTTGGTACCAATCAAGCGGTAATGGAGATTGGTATGCCCTCGGATATAAAGTTAGCCGATCCCCCTTGCCTTAGATTGATTGATACACGAGTCCGTTATGGCAAGCTTCATTTTATTCTCTATTTTCGCTCCTGGGATTTATGGGGAGGCTTTCCATCTAATTTAGGTGGCTTGCAGCTGGTTAAGCAATATATGGCGGATGAGATCGGGGTTGATGATGGAGAGATTATTGCCGTAAGCAAGGGATTACATCTTTATGAGTATAGTTGGGAATTAGCTAAGGCGAGGACAGGCAAGGCTAATGTGGGGATATAGTTATATTTTGTTATCGCAATACATCTTCAAGATAATACAATCTTAAAATAATTATTTCTTTAAATTATAATATAGTACACTGATGGATATTTCTGTATTGGGTGACGGGGGTTGGGGTACTACCTTGGCTATATTACTGCATAATAAGGGTCATAGAGTAACCTTATGGGGCGCCTTTCCTGAATACGTATCTTATTTAAGGCGCAATAGAATAAATAAAAAGTTTCTGCCCGATATAAAAATACCCCTTTCTCTGGAGATTACCTCAGATTTATGCGCCTCTGTGGCGTCCAGAGATTTAATTGTTTTGGCAATCCCCTCGCAGTATATGCGTAGAATTCTTAAGCGTATAGGGGGTTATAGGATTGCCAGCAGGACAGTGTTTGTGAGTGTAACTAAGGGCTTGGAGGCAGGTTCATTGTTGCGCATGTCCCAGGTTATTCAGGAGGAGCTGGGCAAGGTAAGGCTCTCGGTACTCTCGGGTCCCACAATTGCATACGAGGTAGCCCGAGGAATACCATCTACCGCAGTGGTTGCCTCTTACAGTAAGTCTTTACGAAGGTCAATAGCTAAGTTATTTAATACAGATAGATTTAGAATCTATACCAATGATGATATGATAGGAACAGAGATAGGTGGTAGCTTGAAGAATGTTATTGCCATTGCCTGCGGAATATCTGATGGTTTAGGGTTTGGTACAAATGCAAAGGCAGCCTTACTCTCTCGCGGTCTGGCCGAGATCTCTCGTCTGGGCAAGAGGATGGGTGCTAAGGTTAAGACATTCTGGGGGGTTAGCGGATTGGGAGACTTAGTTACTACATGCGTAAGCCCATTCAGTCGAAATCGTTATTTAGGAGAGCAGATTGGTAGAGGCAGGACAGTAAGACAGATAATCAGCAAGATGAGGATGGTGGCTGAAGGATTTCCTACAGCCAAGGCAGCCTATGGTTTATCTAATAAATATAAAGTAGAGATGCCTATAGCCAGAGAGGTTTACCTTGTGCTTTATAGAGACAAAAACCCAGAGAGGGCAGTGCAGGATTTGATGACCAGAAGATTAAGAGAGGAATAGAAGCTCTGTATGCGATTAACGGGGAGTGGCGCAGTTTGGATTAGCGCGTCTGAATGGGGTTCAGAAGGTCGTGGGTTCAAGTCCCACCTCCCCGATAACTTTTTACCTGATTTCCTGAAAGAGGACATATCTCCTGTATGGGGTAGTTTCATATTCAATATGAATAAGTACGAATTCGGTTCTAAGCTGTAAGATTACGTTTATAATAGACCAATTTAATGCAGGAGAGAAGGCGCGCTAAGCGCATAAAGAAAAGATTACATATACAGTGCCGTTCTTTCGATAGGCTGGCTGCTTGGTGCAGCGTTATTGCACAAGATATAAGTGAATTGGGTATGTGTATTTCAACGGCAAGGAGATTTGCTAAGGGTGAGCAGTTAGAGGTAAAGATTAGTACCCTATTGAGATTCAGACCAATCAATATCTTAGGCAGCGTGGTGGATGTTGCGCGCCAGGGAAGCAGGAGGACAAGATGGGTTGTGCGTATAGAATTTATTAAGATTAATGAGGAAGACAAACAGATTCTTCATCAACATATAGAGAGCTTGTCAGGATTGATGTCGAATAACAACATGCATAGCACGAAACTGGATTAGGGATTGGTACTGTTCGGGAGACAGCTTCCAATTTATATAATTTACAAAAGAGGCATGTTTGGATAAACAGGATGGTGTGGTATGAGAAAGATTTATCTGGGGCTCTTGGGTTTCGGGAATGTGGGTGCAGGTGTAATAAAGATATTAAAGAGCAGGGGTTCTTTATTAAGAAATAAAATCGGATGCGATTTAGTCCTGAAGAGAATATGTGATAAAAACCTGGTCTCCAAGAGGGACGTTGCGGTCCCCAGAGAGCTGCTTACTACGGATGCAAACCAGATATTAAACGACCCCAATATAGATATAGTAATTGAGTTGATAGGCGGCATTCATCCAGCGAAGGAGTTTATCGAAGAGGCATTGCGGAAGGGGAAGTATGTGGTAACTGCTAATAAGGCTCTTCTGGCTGAGGAGGGAAAGGAGATATTTGATTTAGTAAAGAGGCATGAGAAATCTATCTATTTTGAGGCCTCTGTAGGGGCAGGGATACCCATTATTAAGGCCTTAAAGGAGGGGTTGTCGGCAGATAGATTCAGGCGTATCTTTGGTATACTTAACGGTACTACAAACTTTATTCTATCGGAGATGTCTGAGAGAAGGGTGGATTTTTCGCAGGCGCTTGCTCAGGCGAAGAGGTATGGTTTTGCCGAACGGGATGCTCGTCTGGATATCGGAGGTATTGATTCCCTGCATAAGTTAATCGTTCTTGTTTATCTCTGTTTCGGCAGGCTGGTGAGCTTGAATGAGGTATTTGTTGATGGTATTCAGCGTATATCTTTACTCGATGTTGGGTATGCTGAGGAATTGGGATACGAGATAAAACTATTGTCGGTTGCTGAGAGGCAGGCAGATGAGCTGGAGCTGCGTGTGCATCCTACATTAATCCCCCAGGAGCATCTTCTGGCAAAGGTAAGAGGAATTAATAACGCTATATATGTATCTACCGATTTGGCTGGCGATTTGCTATTTTTTGGCCCTGGCGCAGGCAGGGCAGCAGCAGCCTCCGCGGTAGTCTCTGATTTACAGGAAGCCGCTTTAGATCTACAGGCGGGTCTTTTCAGGAGGAGATTCTTTGCTACCGAAGATAAGACGATAAAGGGACTGCGGCCAATTGATAAATCCCGCAGCCGTTATTATATTCGTTTTATGGTTGTGGATAAACCTGGCGTATTGGCAGCAATCGCCGGCGTATTGGCTAAGTTTGATATAAGCATTGCTTCAGTAACACAAAAAGAACGAAAGAGGGCTAAGGTCGTTCCGATTGTAATGGTTGTACACGAGGTAAGAGAGAGGGATTTGCGTTTAGCTATGAAGAGGATTGGAACCCTGAAGGTGATTAAGGAGCCACCGGTAACGATAAGGATTGAACAGATATGAGAAAAGTTATATTTACTGCAGTTACTGCTGGATATCGAGGGGTAATACATCGATACAGAAGATATCTTCCTGTAAATAAAAATACCCCCGTAGTCAGTCTTTGTGAAGGGAATACGCCATTGATATACGCTGGGTATCTCAGTAAATATATTGGCGGCAACCTCGAGGTATATTTGAAGTATGAGGGATTAAATCCCACAGGCTCATTTAAGGACAGGGGGATGACTGTTGCTGTCTCTAAGGCAAGAGAGAGCGGCTCCAGGGCAGTGATGTGTGCCTCTACGGGGAATACGTCTGCCTCGGCGAGTGCTTATGCCTCTAAGGCAGGGATGAGCTGTATCGTTGTTATCCCGGAGGGTGCAATTGCCCTGGGCAAACTGGCTCAGGCTTTAATTCATGGTGCCTGCGTTCTGGCTATAAGGGGCAATTTTGACGACGCTCTTAATATCGTGAGAGATATTACCGATAGGTATCCTATAACCTTAGTTAATTCTCTCAACCCATTTCGTATAGAAGGTCAGAAGACAGCGAGTTTTGAGATTTGTGATTATCTTTGTGATTCTCCGGATTTTCAGATAATGCCGGTGGGTAATGCCGGTAACATTACTGCTTACTGGAAGGGGTATAAGGAATATAAGCGGTATGGCAAGATAAAAAGATTACCCCGTATGCTGGGTTTTCAAGCTCAGGGTGCAGCTCCTATAGTCAAGGGGCGGCCAATTAAAAAACCAAAGACACTTGCTACGGCGATACGTATTGGCAATCCGGCCAGTTGGAAAAAGGCGGAGCTTGCCCGTGATGAGTCCGGGGGGCTAATCGATATGGTTTCCGATAAGGAGATAGTCCAGGCTTATAAGATATTAGCCGGGATGGAGGGCGTTTTTGTCGAGCCTGCCTCTGCAGCTTCTGTAGCCGGTTTGTTAAAATTATTTCGAAAGGGATATTTCAGGCGTAATATATCTTCCGCCCGAAGAAGGGCCAGGATAGTCTGCATTCTGACAGGACACGGCCTCAAAGACCCTGATAGAGCGATAAAATCAGTAAAAAAACCGAGAGTGGTAGCTGCGAATGTAAGGGCGGTGTTGAGAGAGATAGGTTATTGATGGGTTTAAGAAATAAGAGGGTACTGATTACCGCCGGGGCTACCTGGGTAGCTATTGACAATGTCAGGATTGTCAGCAATATTGCTAGCGGGGTAACGGGGATATTGCTTTCCCGCGAGGCTGTATCCAGGGGTGCGAGGGTTACCTTGTTATTGGGGGCAGGGATATCCGCGGCTCTGGAGGCGTTAGAGTACCTGAATAATAAGACAGAATTATTATTGCGAAGGTTGTTTGGTAGGGCCAATTTAAATGAGAGATTCAGGTTATTGAAGTTTCATTTCTTTGATGAATTGAAGAGTGCTTTGAAATACGAGCTCAAAAATAATAATTACGATATAATTATTCACTCAGCTGCTGTTTCTGATTTTAAAGCGAAGCGCCAATTCAAAGGTAAATTGAATTCTCATAAGATCTGCGATTTGAGATTGGTGCCTTTAGAGAAGCTTGCTTTCTTAATACGGCGTTTAAACAAGAAGGCAACATTGGTAATATTTAAATTAGAGTCGGGAGTCGAAGATAAGATTATTATCCAGAGAGCTATAAAGGCCAAAGATGAGGTGGGGGCCGAGCTGGTGGTGGCTAATCGCATTGCGCCATACAGGGCGTTTATAATCGATGATATGGGTAGGAGATTGTCGGTGGATAATAAATATAAATTAGCGAGAAGGTTGATAGAAGTTCTGGATAGGCGAATAGGACAATAGAAGAGATTTATATTATACATACTTTAAAATGAAATATATTATTTTAGTTGGAGACGGAATGGCTGATTATCCTGTGGCGGAGCTGGACAATAGAACGCCGCTTGAGGTAGCCAGAACCCCTAATATGGATTATATTGCTCGTTTTGGAATATTGGGCAGAGCCAAAACGATTCCTGATAAGATGTCAGCGGCCTCCGATGTGGCTAATATGTCCATATTGGGTTATCCCCCCGAGCAATACTATACAGGGAGAGCTCCTCTGGAGGCGGCAAATTTAGGTATTGAGTTGCAGGAAAGTGATATTGCTTTCAGATGCAATTTTGTTTCTACAAGCAATGATACATTGATTGATTATAGTGCAGGCCATATCACAACCAAGGAGTCGGATATATTAATTAATTTTCTGAATCAGAGATTGGGCAGTCGGGAGATAAGGTTTTACTGCGGTGTAAGCTATAGAAATCTCCTGGTGATAAAGGATGCGCCGGAGGATTTACTTGCTGTGCAATGTTTCCCTCCCCATGATATTATTGGAAAGGATATATCCAGGCATCTACCAAAGGGAAAGGGAGGACAGCTTTTGGTTCATCTGATGCAGGAATCAGCCAAGATTCTTTCCTCTCATGAGATAAACCAGGTTCGTATAGATTTAGGCGAGAACCCCGCAGACATGATCTGGCTCTGGGGGCAGGGCAGAAAGCCCAATCTACCTACATATAAAGAAAAATATAATTTGACGGGAGGGATAATATCGGCTGTAGATTTAATAAAGGGCCTGGGGAAGTTATTAGGGCTAGAGGTAGTTAATGTACCAGGTGCAACCGGTTACTATGATACAGATTATGCGGGAAAGGCAAGGGCAGCAATAGAGGTATTGAAGGATAAGGACTTCGCATTTTTGCATGTAGAGGCTCCTGATGAGGCGGGGCATAACGGTGACTTGAGAGAGAAGGTTACTGCTATCGAGCGATTTGATAATATGATTGTCGGCAAGATATTGTCTGTCTTCCGGCGCAGAAAGAATTTTCGTTTGTTGGTTTTATCCGACCACCCTACGCCTCTTTCAGTGAGGACTCATACCTCAGACCCTGTTCCATTCGGAATCTTGGGACGAGATATATTCGGGTCAGGAGCCCCGGGGTATAACGAGAGAGAGGCGCAGAAGAGCAAGCTGTTTTTTGGAAGCGGACAGGAGTTAATTGAATATTTCCTACGGTTAGAGAAATGAATTCATTGGTTATCGCATTTATTTCTATAATATTATTCTGGGCAGGCTTTGTTTTTTATGCTCGTTTATTAGAGCGTGTTTGGGAGGTTAATCCTACGCATTCTACACCGGCTTTCAGTAAATATGATGGCGTGGATTATATCCCTGCTAGACACTGGACAATACTATTTGGTCATCATTTCGCTTCTATTGCCGGGGCCGGTCCCATTATTGGTCCGGTGATTGCAGCTATGCTTTGGGGATGGTTGCCCGCTTTAATATGGATAGTTATTGGTTGCATATTCTTGGGAGGGGTGCACGATTTTTCTGCATTGATGTTGTCATTGAGGCATGATGGTAAATCTATTGCTGATGTGACACAGAGAATTTTAAATTTTAAATCAAAAATGGTTTTCTCTGCTTTTGTTTTTCTAAGTCTGATATTGGTTATGGCTGTTTTTTCCGCGGTAACCGCAAAGACATTAATGAACGAACCAGGACTGGTTATCCCCACGTTCGGCCTTATATTTGTAGCAATACTGGTGGGTCTTATGATGTATAAATGGAGGTGGAATCAACTAATAGCTACAATCATAGGCGTGGCCTTGCTCTTTGGTCTGTTAATCTTGGGCAATCATATTCCTATCGTTATCAACGCAATTGATCCTTTAAAAATATGGATTATTATCTTGTTAGTCTATGCCTTTATAGCTTCTGTGTTGCCGGTGAATATTCTGCTTCAACCAAGGGATTATCTTTCTACATTTATCCTCTTCTTTGGTTTACTTTTTGGTTATACTGGCCTGGTGCTTACTCGTCCTCAGATGCATACTCCGGCATTTATCAGCTGGACAGCAAGGCAGGGGTACCTTTGGCCGATGCTTAGCGTAATTGTTGCCTGCGGTGCGATATCCGGTTTTCACTCCCTGATCGCAGGGGGCACCACTTCAAAGCAATTGGCCAATGAGGGCGAGGCCAGGAGAATTGGATACGGAGCGATGATATTAGAGGGGATTCTCGCATTACTAGCATTGCTATGCGTGACGGCTGGATTATACTGGACGCAGGGCTCTGGGGAGGCAGGCTTGATCTATCCCCAATTGATGAAAGGCGGAGATTGGATAGGTACCTTTTCGGCAGGCTTTGGTCGGATTACCAGGCCGATTTTGGGCTCATTGGGAACCATCTCTGCTGCAGTGATGTTGAATGCTTTCGTAATGACAACACTGGATTCAGCTACGCGAATCAATAGATATATTACTGAGGAGCTCTTTGGAGACGGTTTGAGGATAAAGATATTCAGAAACCGCTATTTTTCTACATCTGTAATAATATGTTTAACGCTCTGGTTGGCCTTAGGCAACTGGAAGATAATCTGGCCTATCTTTGGAACGGCAAATCAATTGGTAGCGGCATTGGTACTTTTAGTAGTTTCGGCCTATTTAGCGGGCGTCAGGAAGGTTACAAAGATTACTATACTGCCCACCATCTTTATGTTAATCACGACATTTACAGCTTTAATCTGGCAGGGAATCAGATGTTTCAGGCAGCAGAATATATTATTGTTTATTATTACTGCGCTCTTGTTTATACTGGCAGTCTTTATAATGAGAGAGGTTGTTGTATGCAAAAGATTATTGTTCAGAAATACGGCGGCTCCTCGGTAGCGAATCTTAGAAGGATTCAGGGCGCAGCACAGCGCATAGCCAGATATAGAAGAAGGGGGTATCGTGTAGTGGTAGTAGTCTCTGCTCTGGGTGATACTACTGATGAGCTTGTATATCTGGCGCATCGTATCAATCCTTTTCCTCGCGAGAGAGAAATGGATATGTTGCTTTCTACAGGAGAGCAGATATCTTGCGCCCTGATGGCTCTAGCCCTAATAAGATTAAGGATTGAGGCAATCTCTTTTACAGGTGCTCAGGGGGGGATTATTACCGATACCGCCCATACTCGTGCCCGCATAGTGCGTATCGATGCCCATAAGATCTTACAGGAGTTGAATAAGCGGAGGGTGGTGGTAGTAGCCGGTTTCCAGGGGATGACGCCTGAGGCAGATATTACCACCTTAGGTCGCGGCGGCTCAGACTTAACTGCCGTAGCTTTGGCTAAGGTGCTTTCTGCCAGTGTATGTGAGATATATTCAGATGTCGACGGCGTTTATACCGCCGACCCGCGTATTGTTAAAAATGCGCATAAATTGGATATTATAAGTTATGATGAGATGCTGGAGATGGCTTCCTTGGGGACACAGGTGATGCAGGATCGTTCTATTGAGGTAGCCAAGAAATTTAATGTAGTCATTCATCTGCGTTCTTCTTTTAACGACAAGAGAGGAACTATTATCTGTGATCCAGTTAGGTATTTTTCGAATAAGAAGGAGGCAAAAAGAATGGAAGAGACAGTGCTGAGCGGCGTAACGCTGAATACATCTGAGGCAAAATTGACCATTTGTGATGTGCCTGATAAACCGGGTTTGGCAGCGAGAATATTCAAAGGCATATCCAGGCAGGGTATAAATGTAGATATGATTGTTCAGAATACCAGTCGGGATAGAATTACAGATATCTCTTTTACGGTGCCCAGATCAATGTTGAAGGCTGCCCTCAGTGTCACACGCAAGATCGGACGCAAGATTCATACAGGTGCCGTTTTTGCCGATACGGATATTGCTCGCGTCTCTATTGTTGGAGTGGGTATGAAAACTCATCCCGGGGTGGCGGCCAAGATGTTTGAGGCCCTGGCTAGATGCAGGATAAATATTGAGATGATTTCTACCTCAGATATTAGTATATCTTGCATTATAAAAAAGAAATTTGCCCAGAGGGCGGTAAGGGCAATTCATAAGACCTTTGGATTAGAGAAGGGTTGATAGGGGGATACATGCGAAAGATTAAGATATACGATACTACGTTACGGGACGGAGCTCAGAGCGAAGGCATCACCTATTCTCTTATTGATAAAATTCGCATTGCGGAGAAGTTAGATAGTATCGGTATACATTATATTGAAGGTGGTTGGCCCAGCTCTACTCCTAAGGATATGCAGTTTTTTAAACGCATGGCTAAGAAGCGCCTGAGATATGCTCAGATAGTTGCCTTTGGCTCTACCAGGAGAGCGGGTATATCTGTAAGCAGGGATAGGAATCTTCAGGGGATTCTAAAAAGCGAGGTTAGATTTGCTACGCTCTTTGGGAAGACCTGGTCGTTGCATGTAAGTAGCGTATTGCGTACAACACTGCAGGAAAATTTAAGAATGATTTCTGATAGTGTTCGGTTTTTAGTAAAGCGCAGGATAACGGTCTTTTATGATGCGGAGCACTTCTTTGATGCTTACCAGGAGAATTCAAGGTATGCGCTTAAATGTTTGCAGGTTGCTCAGGATGCAGGGGCAAGCTTTCTGGTGCTGTGCGACACTAACGGTGGGGCGTTACCTCAAGAGATTAGTCGGATTATCCGTGAGATTAGACCGAATATTAATGTAGGGTTAGGTATTCATTGCCACAATGATACAGGTTTAGGTGTTGCAAATTCACTGGCTGCTGTGGAGTCTGGATGCGATATGGTACATGGCACCATTAATGGATATGGGGAGCGTTGCGGTAATGCAGATTTAATTCCGATTATTGCCAATCTTAAGCTAAAGATGGGATTTGATTGTATACCGGAGGACAAACTTAAGAGCCTTACCGAGCTTTCCTTCTTCGTTAGCGAGGTAAGCAATATGAGACATATGAACAATCAGCCTTATGTCGGCCATTCGGCGTTTGCGCATAAAGGCGGTGTGCACATCAATGCGGTAATGAAGAACCCGCGTTCTTACGAACACATAGAGCCGGGTTTAGTTGGAAATAGAAGGAGGATTCTGGTTTCGGAATTGGCCGGTAAGAGCGGAATATTAATCCGAGCCAGAGACCTCAAATTGGATTTAGACAGAGATGATCTCAAGACAAAAAAAATATATAAGTTACTTCAATCCCTGGAGCTAAAAGGTTATCACTTTGAGGCCGCAGAGGCCTCCTTTGAGTTATTGTTAAAAAAGGCATTAGGAAAGGTGCGAGAGTATTTCCACTTAGAGGGCTTTCGGGTAGTGGTGAACAAAGAGAAGGATAAAAAGATTACCTCTGAGGCAATAATTAAATTGAAGGTGAAGAATAAACTTGAGCATACGGCAGCTGACGGAGATGGCCCAGTGAATGCGCTGGATAATGCCCTGCGCAAGGCATTGAAGGATTTTTATCCTGCCCTGGCCAGAATGCACCTATCAGACTTCAAGGTACGTATATTAGATGAAAAGGCAGGCACGGCAGCAGTAACTAGGGTTATAATTCAATCTCAAGACGAAAGGGATAGCTGGAATACTATTGGCGTCTCAGAGAATATTATTGAGGCCTCTTGGCAGGCTCTTTCGGATTCTATTGAATATAAATTATTAAAGGACGGCACTGATTAACAGGTGATGGATATCTCTAAGCGCTTTAATCCGAAAGAAATTGAGGATAAATGGTATAGATTCTGGGAAGAGAAGGGTTATTTTTCAGGACGGGTCAACCCAGAGAAAGAGCCTTACAGTATAGTAATCCCTCCGCCTAATGTTACTGGTATATTGCATATGGGGCACGCCTTGAATAATACAATACAGGATATCCTTATCAGGTATCAGCGCATGAGAGGCAGAGAGGCCTTATGGATACCCGGAACTGACCACGCCGGTATCGCCACTCAAAATATAGTAGAAAAGGAAATAGCACGTCAGGGGCTTAGGCGGCAGGACTTAGGCAGGGATAGATTCTTGAAGCGGGTTTGGGAGTGGAAAGAGGAATACGGTTCCACAATTATACACCAGCTTAAAAAGCTGGGTGTTTCTTGCGATTGGTCAAGGACCCGTTTTACTATGGATAATGAATATTCCTATGCAGTCAGAGAGGTCTTTGTTAGGCTTTATAATAAAGGGTTGATATACAGGGGTAATTATATAATAAACTGGTGCCCCAGGTGTCAGACTGCGCTTTCAGATGAGGAGGCGCCACATCGAGAGATAGAGGGCTTCCTGTATTACATAAGATACCCCCTGAAAAAGGCAGGGATTCGTAGTTCGCGCTCAGCGAAGAGGAACTTTAAGAGAGTAGGTTTATATGGGGATTATATTGTTGTTGCTACGACCAGGCCAGAGACTATGTTGGGTGATACTGCTGTAGCAGTAAACCCCAGAGATGCAAGGTATAGACAGCTCATAGGAGAGACGTTAATCTTACCTTTAATCAATCGTCAGATAACGATAATCGCAGATAACATTGTCGATAAAGAATTTGGCACTGGAGCAGTTAAGGTTACGCCTGCTCACGACCCCAATGATTATCTACTGGCCAAGAAGCACAAACTCGACTTTATAAATATTATGCACCCGGACGGCAGCTTGAATGATAACGCTGGAGATTATAAGGGCATGGATAGGTTCCAGGCCCGTAAGGTGATACTCGATGATTTAAAAAGGAATAACTTACTGGAGAGGGTTGAGCCGCACAGGTTATCTGCCGGTCATTGCTATCGCTGTAATACTATAATTGAACCGTATCTTTCCAGGCAGTGGTTTGTGAAGATGAAGCCATTGGCTAAGCCGGCTATAGATGTGGTCAGGAAGGGCAAGATTAGATTTTATCCTGTGCGCTGGAAAAAGGTATATTTGAACTGGATGGAGAATATCCAGGATTGGTGTATTTCGCGCCAGATATGGTGGGGGCACCGCTTGCCCGTTTATTATTGTAGAGATTGCCAGAGAGAATCAGCTGAAGCTTTGGCGGATAGTCTACCAACCCTGGAAATGACAAAATCTACGGGCGGCAGAGATTCATCCGTTGGTTCCGATGGAGTCATTGTATCTACGTCCACTCCTGCTAACTGTCCTGTCTGTGGCTCAGGGGATATTTATCAGGAGGAGGATGTGCTGGATACATGGTTTTCTTCGTGGTTATGGCCATTCGCTACCTTCTATTGGCCGCGGAGTGATTATTCTATGGATGGCTCTAGCCCTATGAGTGATTTGAGTTACTTTTATCCTACATCGGCGCTGGTGACCGCTCCAGAGATATTATTCTTCTGGGTAGCACGTATGATTATGGCGGGGATTGAGTTTATGGGCGATATTCCGTTTAGAGATGTGTATATTCATGGGACAGTCCGGGATATAAGTGGGAGGAAAATGTCGAAGTCTCTGGGTAATGCGATTGATCCCTTGGAGATTATCTCTGAGTATGGGGCTGACGCATTACGCTTTTGCCTGGCCTCCTCCGCTAGTCAGGGTGATTTATTCCTGGCCAAAGAGAAATTTGAGATGGGTAGAAACTTTGCTAATAAGATCTGGAATGCGGCCAGATTTGTATTAATGAATTTGGAGCCCTCGGAGACGATGGGAGACTTATGCGCTTCCTTTAAAGAGAATGATCTTAGATTAATAGACCGCTGGGTTCTGAGCCGGTTTTATAGTATGCTAAAAGAAGTTAACCGATATTTAGATGATTATCGTTTTAGTGAAGCAGCAAATTTAATGTATGCCTTTTTCTGGCATGAGTTCTGTGATTGGTATCTTGAGATTGCCAAGAACAATTTGAGGCAGAAGAGCACGCAATTAATCATGTATAAGGTCTTGGAGAAGATGTTGCGCATTCTGCATCCTTTTATACCTTTTATTACGGAGGAGATTTGGCATCTATTGCCTCATGCCAGAGAATCTGTGATGATTCAGAGATGGCCTCATGTCCAAGACGAGATGATTGATAAGGATATGGAGTCTCAGGTCGGTTTACTCTTTGAGATAATTAAGACAATAAGAAATCTGCGTTCTCAGATTGAGCTCAAGCCGGAGAGGAAGGCAGTAGTATCCATATACTTGCACGCCAAGGCGAGACAGCAGTTAATTAGAGAAAACTCAGATTTGATTGTTAATTTGGGTAGGTTGGAGAGCCTGGAGGTTCTGGGTGTTAGCGGGAGGCCGCAGGGCACGATTAGCTCTACTACAGGAGAGGCAGATATATATTTGCATTTTAGCGGCTTAGTCGATATTAATAAAGAGAGAAACAGGATAAAAGAGAGAAGATTAGGTTTAGATAAGATGGTTAAGGTCAAAGAGCAGAGGTTGAAAAACACTGAGTTTGTTAAAAAGGCACCACCGCCGGTGGTGGCCAAGGAAAGAGAGGATGTTAAGAAGTTAAAAGATGAATCAGAGCGTCTGGAGAAAATGTTACGCGAGCTACATTGATACGCCTGAAGTGAGAAGGATTATCAGGCAAGCCTTAGCTGAGGATATAGGAAGATATGATATAACTACTAAGTTGTTATTTTCAGTAGATAGGAAGATTTATGCGGTTATTATAGCAGGAGAGAACGGGATTATCTGTGGAATAAATATTGCTTGGCTAGTTTTTAAATTGTGGGATAATAGTATTAGATTTATACCGCAGGTCAGAGAGGGTGCTCGGGTAAGGAAGGGTCAGACGATAGCTAGGCTATCTGGTAGGGTCTCCAGCATCCTGTCCGGAGAGAGG
>JAOZPD010000013.1 GCA_029932935.1 Candidatus Omnitrophota bacterium
TTATCCTTGCCGGGCCATATGCTGTATCTATACTTATCTCTTCTGGCTTAACAGGGAACTCCTGTTCCAGATAAAGTATCCTTATCCTCTCCCTTCTTCTGGATTCATATCTTAAGAAGGCCTCCAGTTTATAATCAATCACCTTGCTTAATAAGAATTGTTCACCCCTATCCGGGGAGAAGAATTCATCCATCTTTCTATCCTTTAATTCAAACAGATATCTATATAGCTCATCATCCAGATGAACCACTTTATTTAAGAATAAGGAATAAAATTCCTGCAGGAGACGATGCAGGAAATTACCGATATCGGAAGCCTCCACTCCCTCGAAGATATCCTCCTTCTCCTGCAATCCTAAGCAATATTGAAAATAGAATCTACATGGGCAATGTAAATAAATATCGAGACTGGAAGGGGAGAAATCAAAATCCCGAAGAATACTCAAGGTCTGCTTGGTCTTCCTTAAAGAGAACTCTTCCCTGTTCGGTATTACATTGAACTCTATACGCCTAACCATCTCTGGACCAGAGAGCCTTTTATCTTGCCTCTCCCTCTCCCAGATTATCTCTTCGATAAATCTTGAGCGTGACTCCGTGCTTCGCGAACAGCGCTGATAGAAGAGAAAGACATCCCTGGCCGAACCTAAGAGCCTGCGAAAGTGATAGCGCATAATCTGCTCCTTCCTATGATAATGAGGCAAACCTAACATAGGGAATATACCTTCGGGAATAAGCGACTGTCCTCTATCGGTAGCGGGTAAAATTCCTTCATTAAGGTCCAGGATAAGTACATTTTGGAATGTGAGATTGCGTGTCTCAAGGAGGCCTAAAATCTGCAATCCAGAAAAGGATGTTCCTGAAAAGGGAATCTTCTCAAAGAATAGATATGTCTTAAGCAACTCGAAAAAGACAGCCTTATCTTTAATTACCTCTTCTCTAAAAAGAGAGAACTCTAAGCTGTCCAGAATATCTAAAAAACGATTAAAGATCTCACCGGAAAAGATATCCGAAGAGACCCTGCTTTTCTCCAGAATAAAGCAGATAATTCCACGCGTAGCCCGTACAAAATCATAAAGTGTCGAGCAGTTATCAAAGGCGCACAGGGTTTTCTGATGAATCAACTTCAACTCGTCGCGTAATAACCCTGGCCCTATCTGCATAATCCCTGAGTTCCTGATTAACCCCGCTGCTATCTGAAAGATGATATAATTCTCCTCAATATCCTCCAGTTTAACAAACGTTCTTTTCTGTAGTTTTATATCCTTATCCATCCCTCGCAATCCCTCTTCAATCTTATGGATTAAGATACGGGTAGCATCCGGGGTTAGTTTATCATTAGCGATATTCTTTATATAGGGATGCATAATAATCTTCAAATAATCCTTGACATAAAAGCTGCCGTCCTGCCTCCTTTTCTCCTGTGCTTGAATAATCATATCAATTAAAGCGTATAGGGGGGTGCGTTTTAAGGGATAACCCAACGAGATATTATATTCAGATAATCTGGCAGGTAAGGCCTGATAGAGCAAAGGCATCAGGCTGCCTGCCCCAGGTAATACTATACAGGTATTCTCTAAATCCTCGATGTCATCCAAAACCCTTCTCACCCCTTCTATCTGAGAATGGACATCAAAGCCCTCATAGATTTGTATACGAGGATACATCTTCCCAGCGATGCCGCTAGCCTGGATATAATGAGAATTATTAATTACAATTCTTTCTGGAGGGATAGCGAAATCATTCTCCAATTCCTCAAATATTGACCATCTGTCCTCATCTCTCTGCCAGATAAGAAGGGCTATTTTGTTATTAAGCAATGCCTTAACAATCCTCTTCTCGCAGGCATTAAGAGCGAAGAACCCGACAAAATAAATCTTCCTGAATTCATGCAGGCAGATTTTATCTATTGATTGAGCTATCCGATAATAGTTGAATCCCGTGGTAGTAAGCCCATTTTCTTCTAATGCCCTATGAAACTCATTATGTATCCTATTAATATTCTCAAGCAATTGATTAATGTACTCGGGCAGGGGAAGACCAATCTGAGCATTCTCCTGCAGATTCAGCAACTGCCTCTCTGAGACTAACTCCTTATCCATCTCCTCTAAAAACTGATAAATCTTTCTTGCCCATAGAAAGAAATGCTCCAGTTCCAGACGCTTCTGCCATTCAAGATAAGTCAGCTGCAACCCCTGTATAATCTTATAGATTAAGAAGCAGGCATCAGTCAAGCAAATCGGCTGATAGCTACCCTTAATCTGATTGGACTGAATACCCTTTTTAATCAGGTACTGAACAAATTCCTCAATAGAGAAAATACAGGGGGGGATAAAGGCCCTCTTTATACGCTCAGTCAGGTATTTCCTCAAATAGAATTGTGGCCTCCTGCCAGGGAAGACAACAGCAACAGAAGAGAGATCAATCCCTTTCTCAATATCATTCTGCAGAAGTAAATCAGCCAAAAAGTCAACTATATTAACCTCAAAATTAACACTGTATATCTTACCGGTCTGAAGGTGCATAATTAGTCTAAACTAACTCCCTCTTGGCAACCTTGCCGGTTGCGGTCTTAGGAAGGCTGTCTTTGAACTCAAAGAATTTAGGTATCTTAAACAAGGCCAGATTCCTCCTTAAATATTTTATTAACTCAGGCCTGCTTAAATCACTATCTTCTCTCCGGACAATAAATGCCTTGGGGACCTCTCCCTTAAGCCTATCCGGCAAAGCAACCACGGCAGCCTCTTTTATCTTTGGGTGCCGGAGTAAAACCTTCTCTATCTCAGCAGGATAAACGTTCAAGCCCCGTACATTAATCATATCTTTCTTCCTATCTACTATATAGATATATCCCTGCTCATCAATCCTGCCCAAATCTCCTGTATAAAGCCAGTTATCCCTTATGGCTTGCTCTGTGGCCTGTGTATTCTTAAGATATCCCTTCATGACATTATCTCCCTTCACAAGCAACTCCCCGATACGACCACAGGGTAGCTCTCGATTCTGTTCATCAATTACCTTGACCTTAACCCCATGGATAGCCACCCCCACAGAGCCGCCTTTCCTTATCCCCTTCATAGGATTCAGGGATACTACTGGGGAGGCCTCAGTTAAACCATATCCCTCTAAGAGCGGTACCCTGAATCGGGCCTCAAACCGCTCCAATATCTCAGGGGATAAGGCTGCTGCTCCAGAGATGCATATCCTTAAGGGAGAAATCATCTTTAAGATACGGGAGGTAAAAATAGAGGGTATCTGCATATGGGCAAGAATATGGTATATGGAGGGTATGCCTACAAAAACAGTTACCTTCTTCTTAATTACATTCCTGACTACCTTACGAAAGGGATGTACGGAATCAACAATTGTGATGCTGGCTGATACAGAGAGAGGAAGCAACACACATACTGTCCAGGCAAAGGAGTGAAACATAGGAAGTAAACAGATAAAGTTATCACTCCTTTTAGCCCTTATAGCCTTAACGCAGGCATAACAATTCGAGAGGAAATTCTTGTGAGTAAGCATGGCCCCCTTGGGATGACCAGTAGTACCCGAGGTGTAGAGTATAGAGGCGACATCATCTGCCTTGAGGCCTATCGGTTTTAATTTAGAGGTGCTCCTTTCAATAATCTCATAAAAATTGAGTGTATCGGGTGTTATCCCATCAATCAAGATTATGTATTCCAAAATCCTAAATTTCTCTTTTATCGCTCTGATAATCTCGAGATAACTAAGAGAAGTGATCACCGCAGAGGCCTCCGCATCCCTGAGAATAAATTCTGTTTCGCTCTGTTTAAACATATTGTTTATCGGTACAACAGTAGAACCGACCTTAATTATGCCAAAATAAGCAATAACAAACTCTGGTGAATTTGGAAGGAATATGGCAACTTTATTGCCTCTTCCAATTCCTAAATTTCTTAACCCTCGGGCAAAACGGTCGGAGCGGAAGGAGAGCTCTGTATATGTCATCCTTCTATCCATAAAATATATAGCAATCCTATCTGGGGTAAGAGCGGTGCTGACATTTAACATCTCAATTAAATTCTTGGGAGATTCCTTTCTCATTGTATAAATATCCAGCAGAGAAACGCAATTAAAACAAAGATAACTAGCGCAGCCGCCCATATATTCTTTTTATTAGAGGGTGAGACTGCCTCTCCGCAATAGAGGCAAAATAGACTATCCGCAGGGATAGGTTTCTTACAATGAGGACATTCCCTCGTATCCTCAGAATGCTCCTCGGGTAACTCTTCCTTAGTTGTGAAATCAAAATAATCACAGTCCATTATTCTTCAATAATCTTATTAACATACATCGAGGAGATCACAACTTGCCTCAATCTCCTACAATCTTAATTAACACCCGTTTTCTCCTCTGGCCGTCAAACTCTCCATAGAAAATCTGTTCCCAGGGACCAAAATCAAGTCTTCCCTGCGTTACTGCTACCACCACCCCACGCCCCAGGATTGTCCTTTTAAGGTGAGCGCGAGCATTATCCTCACCTGTAAGATTATGTTTATATCTAACGCTGGAAGGCACTAAATTATCAAGCCACAACTCAAAATCTCTATGTAAGCCCTGTTCATCATCATTAATAAATACACTTGCTGTAATATGCATTGCATTTACCAAACATAGCCCTTCTTTTATGCGGCTCTCTCTTAAGGCTATCTCTACCTCCGGAGTAATATTAATAAATTCCTGTTTCTTTTTTGTATTAAACCATATATATTTACTGTAGGATTTCATATTATCTCCTTATATATAATCTGGTGCGTGCTCTTCTTGGGTACGTGCAGAATTCCCCTTTTATCCTTCCAGTACCTTACTGAACCTCTGTATTCCTCCACAATAGGTAGCTCGGCTTTATATCCCAAAGAAATCACAGAGTCTAATTGATAATGCTTAGGAATCCTTAATACCTTCTTTATCTTATCTCTATCAATAGCATGCATCCAGCAACTACCGATACCTAACCCCCAGGCAGCCAGGAGTATATTCTCCACCGCTGCACCTATATCATAAGGAGCATATTTCGATTGGGCGTTTGCCTTATTAAGCAATACCAAGATATAGGCCGTGGGCTTTTTATCTGGGGCAGGAATCCCGTAAGGGGTAATATAATTTGCCCATCGAAGATGAGGGAAGATTCTGGCACCCATCACCTTATGAGAGACAATAATAAACTCAATGGGCTGCAGATTTGCCGCTGAGGGGGCAAGTCTTGCTGCGTTAATCAATCTCTTTAATATAGCTCTGGGTATCGGCCTCTGTTGGAATTGGCGGATTGTACGCCTAGAAATAATTATTTTATAGATTGTTGCTTTCGCCTTACTCAAGTTATATCACTCTCCTATAAACTGAAGTATTATCTTTCTCTGGCGTGGTCTTGTGTCAAATTCAGCTAAGACAATCTGCTGCCAGGTTCCCAATATGAGCCTCCTGTCACTAAAGGGGATTACCATGGAGGGACCCTGTAAAGCGGCGCGCAGATGACTAAAGCCATTAGCATCTCCCCAGGTAGCATCATGGGCATAAGTTTTATCTGAAGGAACAATCTTCTCATATAATTCTTTAACATCGGAGATCAAGCCTGATTCGTATTCAAAACTGGTTATGGCTGCAGTCGAACCGACTACAAAAACATTTACCGATCCCTCATTAAGACTGCTCTTGGCTAAAACCTCTTGGATCATCTCAGTGATATTTATTAAATCCCCCGTCCCTCTGGTTTTTATATCTAACTGTTTGGTTATAATCCTCATTGTTCTATCTCCATAATTACTGCCTTACAACTGCAAACCTTCTGAAACTCCTCGGCATCTTTGCGTGAACCAACCACACTACCCCAATGCATAGGCACCGCTATATCTGGTGTTATTATATCGGCTGCCTGAGCCGCCTCTCTGGCATCCATTGTATATGTACCACCTACGGGCAGAAGGGCTATATTTGCCTTTATTCGATCCATCTCTGGTATCAAATCGGTATCACCGGCATGATAGATCCTAACCTGATTAACCTGGATAATAAATCCCAGATTACCATTAGAGACAGGATGAAAGGATCTCTTTACATTATAAGCAGGCACTGCCTCTATCCTTATCCGGCCCACATCTATCTTCTCTCCCGGGCTCATAGTCTCTAGCGAATAAGAAAGGGCACTCCTGACCCTTGCCGCAGCAAGAATCTTTGTATTAGATTGATGAATATTTTCGATATCCGTGCGGGAGCAATGGTCGAAATGCTCATGGGTGATTAAAATAATATCTGCCTTAGGAGCATCTTTCTTAAGCTGATAGGGATCAACATAAATTATTGTTTTATCCAGCTCAATACGGAATGCCGCATGGCCCAACCAATGAATTTTATCTAACATATCACTCAACCTCCTCTTTTACATAGCTATATACCAATAATCTCAACCAGCTTTCTTTTGTACGTATGCCCCTTCAAGATCCTAACACAGGAAACAGTAACACCAAAATATTCGGCCATAAGCCTTGCTGTCGCCTGATTAGCCTTATTCCTCTTTGCCTCGGCTTTAACGTGTACTGAGAACCTGATGTCATCAATTTTATCAATCTTATTTTCTTTAGCATTCGGCTTAACCGTAACAAAAATCTTCATACTTATCAACCACCCGGTATCACCTGCAATATCTCCCTCGTATCAATATATACTAACCAGCACTCTATGGCCTTATCAGGGTAGAATTGCTTTATTATATAGGCATATTCCTCAATCTGCTTCCTGTATTCCTCTCGGGATTCCTCGCCAGTCTTATAGTCAATAATCCAAATATCCTCCCCCGTAAACACCAGGCGGTCGATGCGTTTAAGATGGCCGTATTGGTCAACTATTTCTTTCTCATTAAATGCTTCGAAATCGGGATTAAAAAACTCCTGCATCTGTGGCATACGGAAAAGCTCGCTCAGGCATCGAGATATCTCTTCAGAGTAGCTATAATTAAACAAACGGCAGGCATCTTTGATGCTCTGGACATAATAGGAAGGGTCTTTGAGGAATATAAACGGATTGATATCTGCCAGTAAATAGTGAAATAATTCACCGCGTTTAGACAAATATCTTTTATTTAAAGGAACAATCTGCTCAGGAGGGATAAACTGTTTTCTGAGTAGATTACTAAGCACCTCCTGTGGCAGAGCTTTAGTTAATTGCTTATCTGGTATCACTCTATCTTTTACAGGTCTTTTTCTAGATAAGGTACTCTCTCTATAACCAAATTCTGCTAACCCTGCTTCCTGTTTATCCTTTAATAAGAAAGGTATCAAGGGGTTGTAACTACGATTCTTAATCTGAGGAAGAAATATATATAGCTCATTGGCAGCACGGGTAAGGGCTACATACAGACAATTCAACTCATCCAGGAACGCCTGGTAGTATTCCCTCTGGTAGATCGAATTGAGATGTGGCTGACTCTTACATATCTCTTTCTGCAGGTATAAGAAATAGAGGCCATCATCTGATTCATAGACTACTTTACCAGCCTCGCCTACCTTAACCTCCAATGAGGCATAAGGCAAGATTACCACTGGCGAGGATAACCCCTTTGCTCTATGGATAGTAAGAACCCTGATTGCGTCTAAGCCCTCTGGCAGCTGAACAAATAGCTCTTCCTCCTGTGCCTCTCCTAACCACTCCAAGAAATCGGAAAGAGAGTTTTTGCCCTGCTCCTGCAGGTTGTTTAATATCTCAAGAAGCCTGCGGATAAAACCAGAAAGATGAGGAAAATTATTCTCAACGTTATATTGTAACAAGATTGCCTGGACTAAGTCGTAAACCGGCAGAAAACCTACTGCGTTAAATAGATACTGCAGGAATCTCTGCCAGATAGCAGAATATGCTGAACGGAATTTAGTATATAATGCCCCCTCTCTCTTCTGCAGTCTTACAACCTCTAACCAGGACTGCAATCTATCAAGCTGTAACCCCGTTGCCCTCAGGAAGATATCGCCCAAAATAAAATTGGCAAAACAAAGATCATCTATAGGCGAGTTTAGGAATTTAAGCAAGGATATTATCTGGCGGACAATATAATTCTGAGTAATACATACAGTGCGAGATGCGCACACCGGGAATCCCTGCTCAAGCAAAAAACCAGCTAACAATTCTGCTTTCTCGTTATCGCGCACTAAGATAAGAATATCTCGATAATCAAATCTCTCTACAATTTCCTGAATCATCCTTTTTAATTTAATATTCAAACTGTCGAGCAGCTGTTCTTTACTATCCTGTTCTATTTTTTCCAATCTCACATATCCTCTTCCCAGCCTTGCCTCTGTTGTCTTCTGCCGACTATCCTTGAATACAGCTAAGATACGCTCTCTAAATTCACTATCTAACATAGTGAATCTCTCCAGAAAACTCTTCAAATTATCCCTACCAAAAACAAGATTATTAAATTTAACTATATTTTCTCCTGAACGGTAATTAAATAGCAGAACCTCATCGTATATCTTAGACACCTGGTTCCTGAATCTATCCTTTATTGAATCAAACAATGCCACCTCCCCTCCACGGAAGCGGTAGATTGCCTGTTTTTTATCACCGACATAAAATAACGATCCCCCCCTAGAAAGTGCATCCTCAATTAAAGGCTGCATATTCTCCCACTGTAAAATACTTGTATCTTGAAATTCATCTATCAGATAATGATAGAATATAGAAGATAATTTATAATAAATCTCTGCCGGGAGGAAACCCTCACTACTCAGGAGCTTCCTCGCCTTTTTGTTTAACTCACCAAGAAAGACGATTCTTCTCATCTCCTTAAAGTTTTCTAAACGCTGACGGAATTTATTAAATACCTTTAGATAAATACTGTATCTCATCCAGACAAAATCACGAGCATACCTATCACAGCACTCCCTTAACTCCTCCCACATGCGGAGTAAATCTAAGTCGGGCTTTGCTGCGCATTTGTTCAATATACCCCTGCCTGGCAAGAGTGGCTTATTGATATAAGAAATGATGCCTTTAAGTAAACCAGATCCTGTCTTCTCTAATTGGAAATTGATACCTTTAACGAACTGTCGATTCACACTCGGCAGAGTACTCAACGATGAAAGAAATTGCCTGATCTGGGTCTTTAATTCTTTTTCTGCTTGAGCTAAATTCAAATTGCTCTTTATTTCCAAGAACGTTTTTGCGCGCCCATTCTCCTCCCGATAAAACTTATCTAATAACCCAAGTAATATCCTCTTGGGATTCCAATCCTTTTGTCCTTCAATAATCAAGAAATGATATACGAGATCGGAGAAAAGATCGGCCATATCTCGATCAGCGGGGATCTCATCCAGGAGATTATCCAGAACATACTCCAGGTATGGTTTTGAATGAGAAATTATTTCATATTCCGGAGGTAGCTTTAATTCCAGGCTCGATGCAACCAGCAGGCTATGTACAAAGCTGTCTATTGTACGTATAGCGAAATCGGAAAAATTCCTAATAATCTCATCGACAATCTCCATCGCAACGCAGGAATATTTACTCTTCCTGAGTGCTTTTAGCTTGAGTATCTTAAGAATCTCCTGCTTCATCTGATCAGCAGCCTCGTTGGTAAAGGTAACTGCGAGGATATTACGAAATCCAAATGTCAATGGGGTTTTATTTGGATAGGTAAATAAAAAATCAACATATCTCTGAGCCAATCTTCTTGTTTTTCCAGAACCAGCAGAGGCTTCATAAATAAAGATATGGGGAAATAATAGAGCTGAATCAGTAACATCTCGATCTTTATTAAACTTTTTCACTAAGCTCTGTTTCCTCGCCTTTTTGAGAGAGTGGTCTTTTATTACCATCTTATTTAATTAAAGATTTCTCAATCTGCGGGATTATTGATCTTCTCGTGCTTCTGGAAAGGTAATTCTCTGGTCTCCTCTTCCTTAACCCGGAGTTCTTCAATCTGCCTAAGTGGACGCTCCAGTTGAGTGCGACGTGTGGATACCAATGCATCAAATTCCTTACGTGCCTCCTCAAGTCTCTTACCCATCTTATCCATAGACTCAATAAACATATTCCATTGCTTCTTAAAATTGCCCAAGATCGAGAGTATCTGCCCAGCCGTTCTCTCCAGGTTAAAATTATCCACTGCCTGTCTGATTACAGCAAGGATTGCATAGAGAGTAAGGGGAGAACAGATTATAACCTTATTTTTAAGTGCCTCGTCCAAGATAGAACTGTCAGCCTCATTAATAAAAGCATACACCTGCTCATTTGGAATAAAGAGGATTACGTAATCTATAGTGTTCTGGGAAGAATCTATGTAATTGCGCGTAGTAACCTCTTTTATTTTTACCTTTACATCTCTCAGAAATTGCTCTTTATATCTCTGCCTCTCAACCTTATCGCTTGATTCAAAATAATGATTATAATTATCAAAGGGGAACTTAACATCCATATTGACAATAAGATTCTGTGGTAGTAAAAAGGTGAAATCTGGCCTACCCTCCTGTAATGCCTTCTGTTTCTTATAGTTTATACCCTCGATGAATCCGGCTAATCTCAATATATCCTCGGCCATCCTCTCACCCCACTGCCCCCGGATCCTACTGCTAGCAAGGGCGTTTTGAATGCGAGAGGTGGTCTCCTGAAGCCGTGCTGTCTGCTCAGCGGCAATCCTCAATTGAGAATTAATGGCGCCGAACTGCTGCTTACGGTCCTCTTTGAAATCGGCTACTAACCGCTGTACCTCCTGTAATCTCTCCTTCATTACATCAAAGGTTTGCTCTATAAGATCTTTTTTATTCTCCAACTCCTTCTGATGGAGCTGGGTTTGTTTGTTCAAGATCTCTCCTGCAACCCTCAGAAACTCCTCGTTATTCCTGGAGAGGACCTCAAGGGATACCGTCCTTAAATATTCTTTAAGCTGCTGCAGGAGCTGCTCTTGCATAATTCGTCCCGAGGCACCTCTGTATTTAAACCATATAACCATAATTATCGCTATGCCCACCACACCTAATGCGGTCAACAAGAAAACAATATACATACTCATATCTCCTCCGCCTAACGTTAGATTTTATTATTATATCACTTATGAGGATGGCTGGGAATGATTAAAGATAGGATTTTTCAGAAAACAATTTCTAAAAAGGCAATAGAATGAAACCGTCTATATACCCCAATACGTAGACGACTACCGTCATCCAAATCACTAATAAAATAATGTTAACTAAAGCTTACTAAACCCTCCTGATCAATAAAAGCATAACTACGCCAAGGATAAAAAGCACCACTCCTAATCCTCTTTTAATATTGGAATTAATGATTATTTTATCGAAATCGAAATATTTGTCGAAGATTCTCCTCAAAGCAGTAACTACTGGTGCTCCAAAAAACAAATCCAGTCCAATCAAGATTCCTGTTATGCCTGCAATATACCCAATAACCTTAAGTAATCTGGTAAACATAATCTCATCCATCCGCCCCTCCTCCTTTTTTAAGAATCAACTTACTTTAAAGTAAGTATTATTTTTGGGGTGGAACCTCTATAAATACTTATACTCTTATGTTCAACACCAATGCCATCATTAAGGCCGTAATAATCAAAAGTGTAACTCCTAAAATTATCCTGGCCTTACTTAACAATAATTTCTCAAGGTCTATACTGGAATGATAGGCGTCAAGAAATTTGCTTATTGCCGAGAGGGTTTTGGGGCCAAACAGAAACGCCAGGGCTACTATAAGACCAATTCCGTTACAGATTAAACTCATAATTCTTAAGAAATTTAACCACGTAACCTCGCTCATCATTATTCTCTCCTTTTATTGTATTATAGTCGCCAGATCAAATACTGGCCCATCTCTGCAAACGCGTTTATAGCCATCGTTGGTCTTAATTATGCAACCCAGACAAACGCCCATACCACAGGCCATATATTCATCCAATGAAGCTTGTGTGGGAATTCTAAATTGTTTAGAAATAACACCTATCTCTTTAAGCATCGCCCTGGGGCCACAAGCATATATTACAGCCCTATCATAAGCCGCCGGCATCCCAGGTAAAACATGCCTTAATAATTCCGTAATTTTTCCCTTAAAACCAGCAGAGCCATCATCTGTGGATATTTTAACATTTAAAGCCAAATCTGCAAACTCTTTTTTACATAAAATTTCTCTTTTTGTCTTTGCTCCAATCAAAACAATAATATTGCCTCCTCCTCGTGTATCATACTCCCTTAATCTCTGAGCAAGGAAAAATAAAGGAGCAACACCAATACCCCCTGCTACAAGTATGGAAAAACAGGAATCAAAAATAGAGAATCCGTTACCCAAAGGGCCTATGACATCCAGATATTCACCCGGGCTCCTGGAAGAAAGAATCTCTGTCCCCCTTCCTACTATCTTATAAAGAACCTCAAACCTCTGAGCTCTCACCTTATGGATACTAAAGGGTATTCTTAAGAACGGATCAAGGCTGTCGGTTACTTTTATCTCTATAAATTGCCCTGGGTTAGATAGACGCGCTATTTGTGGAGAATTTAATATAATTCTAAAGTAATCCTTAGAGATTCTATGCTGCGAAATAATCTTAATCTTTCCTTGGAATAGCTTTTGCTTCATAACATAGGATAAAAATACTGGTAAAAATAACCACAGTCAAAAGGAATTCTAATAATTCGTTAATGAATTCACCGTAACCAAATAGTCTTACATCCTCCCAGAGCTCGATAAAGATTATCCCTATAATCACACCGACTAAAGAAAAAAGCTCTTTTTTTACCCACTGCCACTTAAAAAATGTATCCTGCCGCTGTACCCTGAATAATCTGAATATATTAGGGAAATATTTTGGTGTTTTCTTGGAATAGTCCCTGTATTCATCGCCAAAACGAATGTACAGCTTGTCTTCCTCGCGATCGATTTGAGGAATATATATCAGCAAGAAAATCAATATAAAAAACAAGGATACCCACCATTTAAAAAGTACCGCCACAACACCTAAACCAATTAGAAGTGTGCCAAAATACATAGGATGCCTCATCAAATTATAAAATCCACCAACGATCAAACTATCCCCCTTAGAGGAGATCTCTGACTTATACCCTCTTGCCCCTATGCGAAATAAAAAACCTAAAAGGATTAAACCAACACCAATAATATCCAAGACCTCATCTAAAACCTCCTTCTTCCAATTAGGAAATAGAAACGCAGAGAAGATGATAGAACAAAGTAAGGCCAAAAAGATAAAAAATCCTTGAACACCAATGCGCCTTTTCATTCTATATTTCTATTTTTGGCATTTTGGGCAAAAATAAGTACCTCGCCCAGATAGACTCTTTCTCTCTATAGGTGTTTTACAAATAAAACAGGGCTTTCCTTTACGGTCATAGACCCTATGATATCTAACATAATCGCCTGGGCTACCCGATAACTGTACATACTGATCGACTGAAGAGCCTCTATATTTTATCGCCTCTCTTAATACATAGATTATCGCTTCAAAAAGCTTCCCCTTTTCTTTATCAGACAAGGAATTACTCTGTCTCTCCGGGTGGATACCAGCTCTAAACAAAGCCTCAGCAGCATAAAGATTACCCATACCAGAAATAAATGTCTGATCCATCAGAAGCGGTTTTATTTTGGTTTTTTTATCAGCGAGCATCCTTTTAAATCTATCGACGCTTAAATCAAACGGCTCTGGACCCAGCTCTTTTATAAATCTCAGTTCTCTCCAGTCATCCACCAATCTTAATTCACCCAATAAACGCCTATCATTAAAATCGAGCCATCTATTATCGGATAACCTAAAACTCACTCGACTCCGATTTCGGTCTGTATCCCCCGGATAAATAAGCTGTCCGGTCATCCGGAGATGAACCACCAGAGATTTCCCCGAAGATAACTCAAAGACTAGAAGTTTACCCTTTCTTAGAATATTCTTTATCACAGTATTTTTCAGGCCTTTTACAAAGCCCTCCCGGCCGGGCTGCTTAATAACCCGGGGATTATTGATTTTTATCTCGGTAATCTTCTTTCTCAAAACCACCCTTCTCAATTCCTGCCTTATTGTCTCTACCTCTGGTAGCTCTGGCATAATTACTCACCCTCCCCTACCCTAAAATCTTAATCCATACTTGCCTCTTCCTGGGGCCATCACCCTCCACGAAGAATACCCCCTGCCATTTCCCTAAACAGAGCCGATTCTCTTCTATAAAGATATGTAAACAATTGCCCAGTATGGAGGACTTAATATGGCTATCTGCGTTACCTTCCCCATGCGCATAATCTGCAGAGTGAGGAATTAATTTATTAAGAGTATCCGATATATCGTGCTTAACCGATGGATCGGCATTCTCATTGATAATAATACCTGCGGTGGTATGAGGTACAAAAAGAAAACAGACTCCATTTTTCACCTTAACCCTCTGTACTATCTGTTGTACCCTATTGGTTAATTCAATCAATTCTACACGTCTGGTTGTCTTCAATTCTATTATCTCCATCTCCCTTCTCCTATCCAATCTTTATCTCGTACTATCTACTAATTACCCTTTTTACCTCTGTTATAGCGTTCTCGATAGTATCCACCTTAATTACACCCGGAATATCCCAGGACCTTAAGCTAATTACAGAGATCCCAAACTGAATAGCATAAGCAATCTCAGAGAGCGTCCCGGCCCCACCAGGCAGAGCCACTACAACATCCCCGCTACTTACCACCAAGACATTCCTGGCTAAACCCAGACCGGTAGGAATAACTACATCCACATATCTATTGGCATCCTTTTTATTATAAGTCGGTATAAAACCTATGGTTAATCCGCCCCCTATACTAAACCCCCTGCATACAGCCTCCATTATCCCACTCAATCCACCGCATACGAGTATGTCAACCACTTTGGCCAATCTTATACCCAATTTGTGGGCTAATTGCTCCACTTCCTTGGAACAACTATGTCCACCTATTACACTCACAACCCTTTTCTCACATCTATCTACTTTTCCACTAAATCTCTTCATAAAGCACCTGAACTGCGCCTGGGCCGAATCGAACGGCCACATATGGCTCCGGAGGCCACTGCGCTATCCATTACGCTACAGGCGCAATTTTAATTACCGCCTATCTATATTTATTTATATATAATTAGGTCTTCAAGGTATCTATAATAACCTTACTGACAAACTGAATATTACTTACCTGAGATTGCTGGATTGAAAAGGACCTGAAACAGCCCACCCCCTGCCCAGATAACCTGTCCTGCATATAATTAAAACAGCGCTTAAGCCCCAAACCACTACCATAAGTAACGAATAAGACTACGGTCCGTCCCTTTAATCCAAAACAGCTATCCAGATAGGCATTCATCGCGGGGGCAGGTCCTAACGCCCAGACAGGCGTACCCAGGCATATCAACTCATAATCTGATAAATCAAATTGTACGGGTGCTATTTTAGCCCTCTTATGGAACAGGGCTCTCCTTGATTGCAGGAAGAATGAACTTGCCTCATCTAAGGCCTCCAATCTCGAGGTTGTAACAAACTCAGTCCTTTCAGTAAGATTCTCGGCCAGGATATCCGCTACCTTCTGTGTATTCCCCGTATAGGAATAATAAATAATTATACTCTTCATTCAATACTCCTCCTAACATCTATCTAAAAGACAACTAATACCCACTCTCAAAAAATATCTCATATTTAGAGATCTCAGGTAACAGCCTGTGGTCCAATCCATCCATTACCAATTCAAAGAATCTCCTCTGTCTCCTCTTAAAATTCTTTATCTTTACAACCCCACTCCATATGGACTGCTCTCTGTAGAATACGCTAATTCTAAATAATGCACTATTATAATGCCGGCGGGAATTATTGGTTATCTCCCCTCTGGCAAGTATCCAAGGTTCAGTACCGAATCTTTTAAATTGAATATTATGATATAGGAATCCGGCTGAGGACATACTATCAGAATAGACTTAACTGCTCCTCATTCCTCATCTGCTTCTCTTGTTCACCAAACAAAGCAATTCGTCCATACTCCCCATCAAAGCCGGGTTGAACTATAACCTGCCCCTGCCGCATACGTATGATGCCTTCGGCTATACGTCTTGGTAAACCTCTTTCTAAATCCTCTCTCTTTGCGCGAAGAAGAATATCAAACTCTGTACCAAATTTTGACACCGCTATTCGATATTCAGTCTCAACCGCCTTGCTACCCTTAGCTACCCCTTTCGCCTCAGCAATAATCTCATCCAGGGGTATAAGATTTTTATAAGGAACCGCTCCATCCGGTATAAAGCCATCCGGACGGTCAGACAATTGCTCTACCCTATTCATTACTCCTACAGTCAGGTGTCTGCCGCATTTCGGACAGACATTCCTATGTAATCTTGTCTCATGTGGAGAGAATCTTATGCCACAAAGCCGATGTCCATCAAAGTGGTATTTACCTTCCTGGGGGAAGAATTCTACAGTAAATAAAAATTTGCTTTTATCTTTGTATTTCAAGGTAGCAATTATATCTTTATAGTTTAGTTCGCAATTAAATACATTTGCCTCACGTCCAAGTCGAGAGGGAGAATGCGAATCGGAGTTAGAGATTAGACTAAATCTATCCAAGGCTGACCAGCGCCAATTCATAGCCGGGTCGCTACTTAACCCTGTCTCAAGAGTAAATATCTTGTGTGTGTTTTCTTCAAAACAATCCTCAATCCGGTCAAAGCCAGACATTGAGCCAAAAACACTAAACCAGGGCGTCCAGACATGAGCAGGAACAAGAAAACAATTCTCATCGATATCGAAGACTATTCTGGCCAACTCCGCAGCATCAAGACCCAATATGGGGCGCCCGTCAGAAGCCAGATTCCCCCATCTGCTCAGAACAGTATTTATCTTATCCACTGTTTTAAATGAGGGAGCGAAAATAATATTGTGTATTCGATATACCCGCCCATTCTTAGAATATATATTACTAATCTCTGCGGTAAGCATGAAATAAATATCCCGATTACCTTGCTTCCGAAGAGGGATATATTTAAATAAACCGTTTCCCAAATCCTCTAAATTCCCTTTTAACTCCTCAAGCCATAAATGATGAGTAAAATCCCCTGTGCCCATTAAGGTAATACCCTTTAGCGCCGCCCATTCAGCTATATGTTCAATATCCATATTACGGCTAGTGGCGCGGCTATATTTAGAATGAATATGAAAATCAGCAATAAATTCCATTTCTCCTCTCTTTGTTCGTCAATCTATTAATTTAATCTCTCTTTAAATTACACCCCCTACAAACATCTACTCAGTATCTGTTATTACACTCTCTGCAACCCGCGAAACATTTCCCCAATGGGAACCTGACCAATAAATACGACGACAGGAAGGACAGAGAAAGAATATCTCCTGTGTCATAAATACATACTCGGGAACCATCCCTTTGATATACTGTTTATCCACCTTCTCCAATACTACATTACAAATAACACAACGGCTAAACATCTCTTCTGGGTTGGGTTTTAGTTTTAATTCTCTAAAGATTTGTCTTAATTGTTGATTTAGCTGCTCTGATTTAATTCTGAGTAACCTTATCCCCTTAGCCTTATTAATAAAGGAGGAATTACGAGTTAGGATAATACGATTATCCCTTAAAGCACGTATAAGCAGAAAGGCATAATTTGTCTCTGAAACATACACTGCATCAAACCCGAAGATTCTTAACCACTTAGCAAGCCTTCCTAATTCAGGAGTCAAGATAAATTTCATTATTGCCCCTGAAATACAATCTTGCCTGCACATATGACATGCTCGACAACCCCATACAGCTCTCTCCCTAAAAAGGCTGAATTTTTAGATTTAGATAAGAACCCTTCTTTGCTGACTCTCCATGGGCGCGTGGGATCAACAACAATTATATCCGCATCCTTACCAACTGATAATGTCCCTTTATCTAACTCTAGTATCCTTGAGGGATTAGTGGTCAATTTTCTAACCAACTCCATCCAGCTCAATATCTTAGTATTGATTAACTCAGTTATGCTTACTGCTAATTCGGTCTCAAGCCCAGTTATCCCAAATGCAGCATGCTCAAACTCTATATCCTTCTCATTCTCGGTGTGAGGAGCGTGGTCTGAAGCAATTACTTCAATTATATCCTCTCTTAATCCTTCTCTTATGGCCTCTAAATCAGCTCTATTTCTTAGAGGGGGATTGACCTTGAAATTTGTATCATAACCTACCACTTCATCCTCTGTTAAAGAGAAGTAATGTGGGGCGGTCTCTGCGGTCACCTGTACACCTTTATCTCTGGCCTTCTTAACAATCTTTACTGATTCGGCACAACTTACATGAGCAATATGTATTCGCGCCGAGGCCTTCTGTGCCAACTGAATATCTCTTTCTACACGCCTATATTCTGACTCCTTGGAGATTCCCCTTAAACCCATACGGGTAGAAACAATTCCTAAATTCACTACACCCTTACCAGAAAGAGCTCTATCCTCGCTATGGCATATTACCAAAACCCCACATCTCTTAGCTTCCTTGAGTGCTCTTAATAACAGCTCTTCTCTCTCAACCGAAGAACCATCATCACTAATAGCAATCACACCCTCTCTCTTCAGTCGCGCTATCTCGGTTATCTCTTGACCCTGACGACCCTTTGTAATTGCTGCACAGATAAATACATTTGCCCTGGCGTCCTTCTTAATAATCTGCTTCAATAATCTAACATTTTTAACACAATCAATAACTGGTTCTGTATTAGGCATAGCTAATACAGAAGTCACCCCGCCCTTCAATGCAGCCTGGGTCCCACTGGCAACCGTCTCTTTATCCTCCCTGCCAGGCTCTCTTAAATGCACGTGCATATCTACAATACCGGGCATAACTATCTTTCCGGCAGCATCGATAACCCTATCCACATCTATCCTGATGCCTTTAGCAACCCTTGCAATCTTAGAGTCCCTAACCAGTATATCTAATATATCATCTATATTGTTTACTGGGTCGATTACACGTCCTTGCTTAATTAATATACCCATTATATTGCTGATATATTATTCTTTATTATCCTGAGCTTGAGATACCAAAAAAAGTACGGCCATCCTAGCGGCGATACCATTAGTAACTTGCTCCAGAATAACCGAGCTTGCCCCGTCAGCAACCTCACTAGATATCTCAACGCCACGATTAAGTGGTCCGGGGTGCATTACAATTATACTCCTCTTTGCTCGAGCAAGCCTCTCTTTGGTTATCCCAAAATTTTTAAAATACTCTATCTGATTGGGAAAGGCATTCTTCTCATCCCGTTCAAATTGCATCCTTAGAACATTTACTGCATCCGCATCCTTCAAGGCATCTTCTAAATTATGGGTCACGCGTACGCCCAGGTCCTCTATACCTGCTGGAATAAGCATCTTAGGGGCGCAAACCGTAACCCTCACACCTAATTTCGTTAATCCCCAAATATTCGAACGCGCTACCCGCGAATGGGCAATATCCCCCACAATCGCTACGCTTACTCCCTCCAGCCTGCCCAATCTCTCTTTTAAAGTAAGAATATCCAGAAGGGCCTGTGTAGGATGCTCGTGCCATCCATCGCCGGCATTTATTACGCTTATATCTAAATGTCTAGCCAGTATAGCCGCCGCTCCTGAACAATTATGCCTGACTACGATAATATCTGTCTTTAAAGCCTGAATATTACTACCTGTATCGATTAATGTCTCACCCTTCCTTACGCTAGAGGTCTCAGACATAATATTGATTACATCAGCGGACAATCTCTTAGCGGCAATCTCAAAGGATACCCTCGTTCTAGTGGAGGGTTCATAAAATAAATTTACTACTGTCTTACCTCGTAAGGCTGGAACCTTTTTGATTGCTCTGCGAGAGACATCCTTAAATGACTCAGCAGTATCCAGAATAAGCTCTATCTCTTCTCTGCTTAATTCCTCTAAACCTAAAAGGTCTTTCCTTTTCCAGAGCATAATACTACCTCGATGTAATATTAAAGAAAATTCACCAGGACCTAAGAGCCTCTCCTATCTACAATCACTACTTCATCGCTACCATCCACCTCTGCCAGGCGCACCTCAATCATCTCATTCTCAGCTGTAGGAATATTCTTGCCCACATAATCTGCGCGTATAGGCAACTCACGATGCCCTCTATCTATCAAGACTACCAATTGTATCGATTTAGGCCGGCCGAAATCAACCAATGC
Organism: Candidatus Omnitrophota bacterium; assembly: GCA_029932935.1. Lineage (GTDB taxonomy): Bacteria > Omnitrophota > Gorgyraeia > Gygaellales > JAHJCI01 > JAOZPD01. The sequence goes on from JAOZPD010000013.1 coordinate 20,179, forward strand.
GTCCAATGCTGCCCTTACAGTCCTGCCAGTATATAGAACATCGTCTACCAATATTATATTCTTATCGGTAATATCAAAATCTATGTCGGTTTTGTGGACAACAGGCTGAGGAGCAATCAAGGTTAAATCATCTCGATATAGAGTAATATCCAAAATACCTACAGATACATCCTCTCCTTCAATATGTGCAATATAATCGGCCAAACGCCGGGCCAGATACGCCCCTCGATTCCTTATACCTATAATACATATATCTCTTGTGCCTTGATTCTTCTCAAGTACCTCATGGGCAATACGCATCAGGCTCCGCTTAATCGTATCTTTGTCTAAAATTTTGGCCTTCTCTTTCATAATCATATCTTACATAAATAAATTAACCCAATTGCTTCTATTGCAATTGGGTACAATTCTCTATATAAAACCCCCATTTCTACTCCTTACCAGCCTCCCTGGGCTAGTTTAAAGGACCTCTAGTTTACAAGCTAAAATTAAGATAGCATATCCACCAGCAATTGTCAAGAGTAATTAAAAAAAGATAATTGTACGCTTTCATATTTAGGTGTTCTTAAAAAAGTAACGATATGTTTAGGCATAACCTCTGGTTGTTGCTCTTGCCGAAACTGGCTTATAATGCCGTAAACCCAGAGATTTACACTTCTATCTGATTTAAAGTAATAGTAATGAAGAGTCTCAAAAAGTCTTTCCGAAAACAAGACACAGCATGTGGTTCAATCTCTTGCCATTTTAAGGCAAATCTCTCCAATCTTTTAATCGCCTGCCGCTTAGACCCGGATTTATAAATGGCTCTTGCTTGACGCATTAGGGCTTTACGATTCTTTGTCTTGTAACGTATATTCTGTGATAAGTTCCTTGGTTTGTGGGTATAGCAAAGCTACCATTTGGCATAAGGATAAACCATGTTTATTGCGGCTCTTATACCCTTTGCTCCATCTGAAGAGATAAGCTTTAAGTGTTTACCCTCTAATCCACGCCTGTAACAGTCATTTAAAAGAGCAATTACTTCTTCTTCGGTCTCGCCCTTGGCAAGCCTGAAGGCAATAATCTCTTTTTTATTGTCCAAAGTAATGCCTAGGACAAATAAAATTACCTTTTCTTTAAGTTTATTGCCGTCTTTTACTCTTATCCAGAAGCCATCGATAACCAGATACTTGTATTTATCTTCAATTGGCCTGGTCCTAAAAGCCTGGAGGTCAAACTCGATGCTTTTTAGAAGCCGAGAGGCAGTAGTATGGCTTATAGCATCACCGATGAAAGCCTTAAAGAATCTTCTTTGCTAGCGGACTGATAGACCAAGTAGCATAGCAAGCAATACCATCCGGCCAAACTTCTTCTGTCTTCTTTGGTATTTTTCAAAGAGCGAATATCTAATTTTTACATTGTGATAGCGAAGCCGGGGAATAAGGGTCTTTGATGTTCCAAAGGTCGTAGTAAAATTACGCTCGTATGTGCCTTGTCTCTGGTCAAGCCTGTAGGGTGTATGTTCATATCTGTCTGCTCGAATTTGTAGAGCAAACTCCTCATTTATACAGCTTTGGATCAGCTTCTGAATAATCCCATGTGCCTGGAATTCAAAATCATCAAACTGATACAGTACTCCCAGTTCACCTAAATTCCTCTTTACATATTGCCACTGTATTGCTAAATTATCACTTGAGAAGTCTATGCTTCTCATGGCATACCTCCTTGAGCCGAAAGGCTCGGTTAATGGTTAATAATATGCAACAACCATTAATGGTATGCCATTTTTATTGCTTTTCAAAGAACTTTT
>JAOZPD010000014.1 GCA_029932935.1 Candidatus Omnitrophota bacterium
TTTTCAGACCATATAAATACAGTCAGCCCTACCTATGCTTCCGAAATTCAAACTAAGGATTTTGGTTGTGGATTGGAAGGGGTGCTTTCGAAACGCAGAGAGTACTTATGTGGAATATTAAATGGGTTGGATTATAGTATCTGGAGTCCATCGGTTGATAAATTTATTCCCAGAAGATATGACTACAAGACTCTGAGGGATAAATATAAAAACAAAGAGGAGTTACAAAGAGAGATCAACTTAACGGTGAATAAAGATGTTCCGTTATTGGGTATGGTATCTCGTCTCACCGAACAAAAGGGATTGGATATCCTTCTTGATGCTATTGATGAGATATGTGGTCTTGATTTACATCTGGTTGTGTTGGGGACAGGGCAGATGAGATATCACACTTTCCTGGAGGAAAAGAGTAGACGCTTTACCCAAACCTTTCGCCTTTATCTTAAATTTGATAATGCATTAGCCCATAAGATATACGCAGGTTCAGATATTTTTCTTATGCCCTCTAAATATGAACCATGTGGATTAGGACAGATGATCAGTTTAAGATACGGTACTATTCCATTGGTGCATAGCACGGGAGGTCTTACTGATACGATAGACGAAAGGAATGGTTTTGTCTTTAATGAATACACAGCAGCCGCATTAATTGATACAATTAAAGAAGCTGTTTCTCTTTATGGGCAAAAGAAGATATGGAAAGAGAAGATTAGAAAAGCTATGGGGTGTAATTTTTCCTGGGAGGTATCAGCAAAAAAATATATTCAGTTATACAGGCGTATGATTAAAAATAGATAGCATCACAGTAATATTGATTTAATTAAAAAGATAAAATAAACGAAATATTGATGTAAACAAAAACAGAGATTTTATTATATGATTATTGGCATTACAGGTAATTTTGGTGTGGGTAAGACGACAGTAGCCAATATGTTTCGTAGGTTAGGAGCTGAGGTGATAGATGCTGATCAGATTGCACATTCGATAATAATGCCTTATTCTTTGACCTACAGGAGAATAGTTTCGCATTTCGGCAGAGGTATTCTTTCCGGTATTTATATAAGTCGCAGGAAGTTAGCCAAGGTGGCCTTTTCTGATAAAAAAAAATTGAAGAGACTAAATGAGATTATACATCCTGAGATATTAAAGGTAATTAAGAATAGAATGAAAAGGGTTTCTAAGAGAGAGATTCTGGTTATCGATGCTGCTTTACTGATTGAATGTGGTTTACTTCCCTGGGTTGATAAATTAGTGGTAGTTGATCTAAAACCAAAGATACAGTTCCGCAGGTTAAGCAAGAGAGAGATGAGGCGGGATGATGCAAAAGAGAGAATAGGTTTTCAGTACCCGCAGGTTAAAAAGATGAGGTACGCTGATTTTATAATAGATAATAGTGGTACCAGGAGGCATACGGAAAAACAGGTAAAAAATATTTGGAATGAAATTGTAAAACAGGTTGTAATTTAACTTCGTATATGATTAAGATTAAGTTTTTAAAATAAAACCTATTTATCTTAAGGAGGGTAGAATGGAAAAAGTGGATAAGATGCAGAAGTTGGATATCGGAGATTTGAAAGGTAAGAAGATTGACCAACTCAATAAACTAGCCAAGCAGTTAGGGATTAATGGGGTAAGCGGACTACGGAAGCACGATCTCATATTTAAAATTCTACAGGCGCAGACAGAAAAGGAAGGCTTAATGTTTGGAGAGGGCGTATTGGAGATTTTGCCAGAGGGATTTGGTTTTCTGAGGTCGCCAAACTACAATTATCTACCCTGTCCAGATGATGTCTATATTTCTCCTTCGCAAATAAGGAAATTCGATTTAAAGACTGGAGATACAGTTAGTGGTCAGATAAGACCCCCAAAGGAAGGAGAGAAGTATTTTGCTCTTCTTAAAATCGAAGCAGTAAATTTTGAACATCCAGAGCAAGCCAAGGAGAGGATTCTATTCGATAATCTTACTCCGGTTTATCCCCAAAAGCGTTTTTTATTGGAGACAAGACCAGACGAGATATCGTGTCGCATTATGGATTTACTTACTCCTATCGGATATGGCCAGCGTAGTTTAATTGTTGCTCCTCCATATAGCGGTAAGACAGTTTTGCTTCAGAAGATAGGCAATGCTATAGTCCAGAACCAACCCGATATTATTTTAATCGTTTTACTTATTGATGAGAGGCCAGAAGAGGTTACTGACATGGAACGCAATGTAAAAGGAGAGGTTATATCATCTACTTTCGATGAACCCCCAGAGAGACATGTACAGGCAGCCGAGATTGTCTTAGAAAAGGCAAAGAGATTAGTAGAGCATAAGAAGGATGTAGTGATACTTTTGGATAGTATTACCCGTCTGGCACGTGCTTATAATGCTGTAATTCCCCACAGTGGAAAGGTTCTCTCCGGAGGCATAGATTCTAATGCCCTACAGAAGCCAAAGAGATTCTTTGGGGCAGCGCGTGCGATTGAGGAAGGAGGGAGTTTGACTATAATAGCAACTGCTCTTGTAGATACGGGCAGTCGTATGGATGATGTGATTTTTGAAGAATTTAAGGGAACAGGTAATATGGAGTTGCAGTTGGATAGAAATCTATTCCAGAGGAGGATTTATCCCTCCATTGATATTAAAAAATCCAATACACGCCACGAGGAGTTATTGGTTGCCACAGAGAAGTTACAAAAGATTTGGATATTGAGGAAGGTGCTTAATGAGTTAAATAATGTTGAGGCAATGGAGTTATTGATTGATAAATTATCACAGACAAAGAATAACGAGGAATTCCTAAATAGTATGAATCAATGAAAAGTCCTTGGAGGCAATGGCGGATAATCTCAGATTTAATTTTTAGTTTTGTGTCTCTGTATCTCACTGATTTTATACAAATGGAGGTAAAGTAAGATGAAAGACAAAATTCACCCTAAATACCAAGATTGCACAATTGTTTGTGCTTGTGGCAATACTATTTATACGCGCTCCACAAAGCCAAGCATACGTGTTGAGATTTGCTCTAATTGTCACCCATTTTTTACTGGTAAACAAAAATTTGTTGATTCGGCTGGTAGGGTTGAGAAGTTTTTGAAAAAATATGGTAAATCAGTCAAGGGTAGCCAGAGATCCTGATAATCTGATAGGCATAGTTATATTTAGCAATAATGCATGAATTACCAGCATTTATTAATGAGTTAGAGAGGTTAGAAGAGCGGTATGATGAGTTAGAGAAGTTACTGGCCGACCCCGAGATTATCTCTCGTAAGTCTGAGTACAATCAGTATGCTAAAGAGATGGCTAGGATCTCTGAGGTTGTGTTTTTATATCGTCGTTTTAAACACAATGAGACAGAGATTGCTAGTCTAGAAAAGACTCTCACAGAAAAACATGAGGGTGAATTTCTTGAACTTGTTAGGAATGAGGTGAATGAATTAAGAGCAAAGAATCAGGCAATCTTAGATAAGATTGAGCAGAGGCTAAAACAGACTGAGACCTTAGAGGAGAAGGATGTTATTGTTGAGATTCGTGCTGGGACAGGAGGCCAAGAGGCAAGTTTGTTTGTTGTAGATTTGTACCGTATGTACATCAAATATGCACAGAGACACGGATGGGTAACTGAGATGCTTTCTTCACATCCAACAGAATTGGGCGGCTTTAAGGAGGTTATTTTCAGTGTGCGTGGAAGGCAGGCGTACCAGCGTCTCAGGTGGGAGAGTGGCGTGCATCGTGTACAGCGTATTCCCGCTACCGAAACCCAGGGTCGGATTCATACATCAGCTGCTACTGTGGCGGTTTTGGTTGAGCCAGAGAATGCGGAGCTACAGGTAAATCCGAAGGATTTAAGGATTGATGTGTTTCGTTCGTCGGGACATGGTGGACAGAGTGTCAATACTACAGATTCAGCGGTAAGAATTACCCACTTGCCTACGGGGATAGTGGTTACCTGTCAGGATGAGCGCTCACAGCTTAAGAATAAGAACAAGGCGTTGAGGGTCTTAAGGGCCAGACTTATGGACCTTTTTGAGCAAGAGCAACGCAGTAAAATCTCTTCGGAAAGGAAGTCTCAGGTTGGCACGGGTGAGCGTAGCGAGAAAATCAGGACATATAATTTTCCCGACCATCGGGTTACTGACCATCGGATTAGTCTAACCTTACATAAACTGGAGGCCATCTTGGAGGGAGATCTAGATGCGATATCAGACGCATTAATTAATAAGATGGCTGAATTGAGAAATGACTGAGAGCGAATTGTTATTTACCACAATATTAAATTCATCAAGAGATAGATTGTATCTTGATAAAGATTATATTCTTTCTCGAAGTGAATCTCAGTTTTTAGCTGAGATTTTAAAGAGACGGATTCAAGGGGAGCCGATTCAATATATTTTAGGTCAGGTAGAATTTATGGGTTTAGAGTTTAGAGTGGCACCAGCTGTTTTTATTCCTCGCCCAGAGACGGAGATTTTAGTAGAGACAGCGATAGAAATCGGTATGAGAGGAGGTTCGCAGTTGAGGGTATTGGATATCGGGACAGGTTCCGGATGTATCGCTATCTCCTTAGCAAAATTTTTACCGAATGCAAAAATAACCGCTGTCGATATATCAAATGATTCTTTACAAATTGCAAGATATAACGCAATGTTAAATAATGTAGAAATTAATTTTCTGCAGAGTAATTTATTCTCCAATTGTGTTCTTCAGGATATGGATTTTGAATTGATTGTTTCCAACCCTCCTTATATTCCTACTGCGGAGATTGTTAAACTCGATCCAGAGCTAGACTACGAACCGCACATCGCTTTAGAGGGGGGTAGGGATGGGCTTGATTTTTATCGTTGCATTATTAAAGAAATACCGATGTATCTTAAAAAACATGGTTTTTTAGTCTTAGAGATAGGTTTTGGTCAATATCCCCCAATAAAAAATTTATTTAGTTCCGTGAAGGGGTTTGAGATAGTAAAAGTTATTCAAGATTACAATAATATCGATAGAGTATTAGTGTTAAGATATGGATAGGTTGATTATAGAAGGAGGCAAGAGATTACAGGGCGAGATAGGCATCTCTGGTTCAAAGAATGCGCTCTTGCCGATATTAGCTGCAACTTTATTGACTGATGAGCCTTGTCGCATTAGTGGTGTTCCCTGTTTACGTGATACATCTACAATGATAAGAATATTACGTAGTTTGGGCAAGAATGTAAATTTTAAGAATGATGAGATAACTGTGAAATCCAGCGGCCATGTGAATACAACAGCTGAGTATAAATTAGTCTCTACTATGCGTGCCTCTTTCTGTGTACTAGGCCCTCTTTTAGCTAAGTTTAAAAAGGCTAGGGTCTCTCTGCCTGGTGGTTGTGTTATTGGACTAAGACCAGTAGATTTGCATCTTAAAGGCTTACGGGCCTTAGGGGCATGTTTAGATATCGACAAGGGTTATGTTGTAGCTAGGGCAGACAGGCTTTCCGGAGCACATATATATTTAGGGGGCGCATTTGGTTCTTCCGTTTTAGCTACGGCGAACGTAATGATGGCAGCAACAAAGGCTTACGGTATTACGAAAATAGAATCGGCTGCCTGTGAGCCGGAGATTGTTGACTTAGCTAAATTTCTTAACAAGATGGGAGCTAGAATTAAGGGCTTCGGTACGCCTCTTATTGAAATTGAAGGAGTAAGGCGTTTGCAAGGCGTTGAATACAGGATAATCCCTGATCGTATTGAGGCGGGTACATTTATTATTGCTGCATTAATCACTGGAGGAGATGTCAAACTTGTTAATGTTATCTGGCAGCATATGGGAGCCGTGTTGGATAAATTAGAGGACATAGGAGCTGATATTGAGAAAGCAGATAAGACAATTGAAGTAAAATCATCTAGACCGTTGAGAGCAACCAATATTACTACTTTGCCTTATCCTGGATTTCCTACAGATATGCAGGCACAGATGATGGCCTTGATGTCTCTTGTTCCGGGGGTAAGCATAATTACCGAGAAGGTATATCCAGATAGATTTATGCATATAGCTGAGTTGAACCGCATGGGTGCTCATATTCAACGTCAGGGTCCACATGCGATCATTGAGGGAGTCGGGCAGTTATGTGGAGCGAAGGTTATGGCTTCTGATTTACGAGCTTCTGCCTGTTTAATTCTGGCAGGACTGGTAGCTAAAGGTATCACATCCGTATCGCGTATATATCATTTAGAGCGTGGATATGAAAATTTAGATGAGAAATTAAACAGCCTGGGAGCAAGAATTTGTAGAGAGAAAGAATAGTACTATAGTATAATAAAGAAAGATATGATATTAGTAATCGATAATTATGATTCCTTTACTTATAATCTGGTGCAATATCTAGGAGAGTTGGGTCAATGTATTAAGGTATATCGCAATAATAAGATTACTATAGCTGAGATAAAAAGAATGAAGCCAGAAAGGATTGTTATCTCACCCGGTCCGGGGCGCCCTGAGGATGCTGGGGTATCCTGCCAGGTTATTCAAGCGTTCGCTGGTAAGATTCCCATTTTAGGGGTGTGTTTGGGGCATCAGTGTTTGGGCTTTGTATGGGGGGCTAAGATTATTCAGGCGGATAGATTAATGCATGGTAAAACATCCATGATTTACCATAATCGTAAAGAGATATTTAAGAATATCCCCAATCCGTTTGAGGCTACGCGTTATCATTCCTTAATTGTAAGTAATTATGATCTTCCTTCTGTGCTTGAGGTAACTGCCTGGACAGAGCAAGGTGAGATAATGGGGCTTAAACACAGAAGGTATTCTCTTTGGGGGGTACAGTTTCATCCCGAATCAATTTTGACAAGAGTGGGCAAGGATATTTTAAGAAACTTTTTAAATTATGGAGTCAGAGATTAAATCTTTAACCTTTTATATTAATAAACTTATACAGAAAAAAGAGTTGTCCTATGAGGAATCTAGTAGGGCGATAAGGATAATTATGTCAGACGAGGCTACGCCTATTTCTAAGGCTGTTTTTTTGACCGCTCTTCAGACAAAGGAGCCTACTGCTGGAGAGATTGCTGCTTTCGCTCTTACCATAAGGCAGATGGCTAAACGTGTAGAGATAAAAGGTATAGATGAGAACAAGATTATAGCTGATACCTGTGGTACGGGTGGCGGAGGGATAAAGACATTTAATATTTCTACAGCAATTATGTTTATTTTATCTGCTGCAGATTTAATTGTTGCCAAGCATGGTAATCGTGCGATAACTTCTGAGTGCGGAAGTGCCGATGTTTTAGAGAGTTTGGGTGTTAATGTCAATATGGCACCAGATGTAATAAGTCATTGCCTTAGCGAGATTGGTGTTGCTTTTTTGTTTGCTCCCTTGTTTCATCCAGCTTTTAAGAATGTTCAGGGTATCCGTAGAGATATTGGTGTGCCGACAATATTTAATATCCTCGGTCCTTTATTAAATCCAGCCTTTGCCTGTAGTTATGAACAGGGTATTAGGATGATTCAGATATTAGGAGTCAATGACCAAAAGTTAATTAAGAAAATAATCAGTGTATTGAAGATTATGAAGTTGTATAGAGCGATGGTGGTCTATGGGCAAGATAAAGATAGTAAGTCTGGTATGGATGAGATTTCTACTTTAGGTGATACTGTGATTTGTGAGTTAACGAGTACGGGCGAGGTTAAGGAATATATTATAAATCCCCAAGATTTTGGTATAAGATTAGCAAGACCTGCTGATTTGACTGGCGGCAGCCCTGCCGATAATGCCAGAATCTTACTGGATATTCTGAGCGGAAGGCAGAGGGGCCCACGGCGGGATATTGTAGTTATGAATGCTGCAGCAGGATTGTATTTAGGGTGTAAAGCCAGAGATTTAAGAGAAGGGATTAAGCTAGCCAATGAATATATAGATTCCGGCGCGGCTTTTAAGAAAATGGAATTACTGCGTCAATTCTCTCAGGAATGTTAAATGAGTAATATCCTTAAGCAGATTGTTGCTAAGAAGAGTCAACGATTAATTCAAAGAAAGAGCGAATTTCCCGAAGCCGATTTAATTAAAAAAATAGATACCTCATCTCCTCCGCGGTTCTTCTTTAAAAGCATAAACAGGCCACGCCGTATTTCGCTTATTGCTGAGGTTAAGAAGGCCTCTCCTAGCCGTGGGGTTATCCGTCCAGATTTTGATCCGTGTGATATAGTTAAAACTTATAAGGAAACCGGTGTTCAAGCAATCTCTGTTCTTACCGAAGAGGATTATTTTCTGGGAGATATTAATTATATTAATAAGATAAAACAGTTAGTAGAGTTGCCGATATTAAGAAAGGATTTTATCATACAGCCTTATCAGATCTATGAATCTCGTGCCTTTGGGGCAGATGCGTTACTCTTAATTACTGAGCTTCTTTCTCAGGAGAGTTTGAGTGAATTTTTAGATTTATCTAAAAGTCTGGGTATGGATTGCCTAGTGGAGGTACATACAGAGAAGGATATTAAGAAGGCATTGAAGGCAAAGGCAGAGTTTATCGGGATAAATAACCGCGACCTCAACACTCTAAAGGTAGACCTCAGGACTACCGAGAGATTATATCCTTTGATTCCTAAGGATAAGACAGTAGTAGTGGAGAGTGGAATTAAGACTTATCAGGATATATTATTTTTAAAGGTCTTAGGGGTTAAGGCAGTTTTGATAGGAGAGGCCTTTATGGAGGCTTCAGATATTCAAGCAAGAATTAGAGAGATTATGGGATGGTAGATGATTATGGTAAAGGTTAAAATCTGTGGGATAACAAATTTGGAGGATGCGCTATGTGCAGTTAAGGAGGGAGCTGATGCCTTGGGTTTTGTTTTCTATAAGAAGAGCCCAAGGTATATCCCACCATTTAAGGCTAAGATTATAATTAGTCGACTCCCCAAATTTGTGCGAAAGGTAGGTGTATTTGTGAATGCTAGAGAGACTACCATAAGGCGGATTGCTCGGGATTTAAAACTGGACATATTGCAATTTCATGGCAATGAATCAAAATATTTCTGCAGTAGGTTCAGTAATTTTAAGGTAATCAAGACATTTCGTGTTAGGGAGAGAATACACCCTACCGATTTACTAAAATATAATGTCTGGGCCTATTTATTTGATTCTTATTCAAAAAAAAGCTTTGGCGGGACGGGACGAAGTTTTGACTGGAGTTTGTTAGAGCATTTAAAACATCTGAGAAAGACCGTGTTTTTATCAGGGGGACTTAATTGTAAAAATGTCGGTAAGGCGTTGAAGATTATTCCAGCAGAATGGATAGATGTATCAAGTTCCCTTGAGAAATATCCCGGCAAGAAGGATATTGATAAGATCAAGAGGTTTATCAAAAAAGCAAAACAGTGTTCCAGCCCTGTATAATATATGAAACATAGCTATGTTAAAGGCTGAGTTGACTTATAGCTTATAAGGCATTATAATAGAATATATTTAGATATATATGGTTAGTCTTTGTGATGATAGAGGAATATGTGAAGACGTTGTGTGCAGCTTGTAGAAAATAGACGCTGCAAGAGTTATAAGTTTATCTTGAGGAGGCAGAATATGACTTTAAGTCAGAAAAAGAAACAGGAGGTAATTAAAGAGTTTAAGATTCATACCAAGGATACAGGTTCGGCGGAGGTACAGATTGCGCTTTTAACTGAGCGGATAAATAATTTAAGCCACCATTTTACACGACACAAGAAAGATAAGCACTCTCGAAGGGGCTTATTGGTAATGGTAGGTAGGCGTCGGCGTCTACTCGATTATCTAAAAAAGAAAGATAATCGAAAATACGAGGAGATTCTAAATAAATTGAGTTTAAGAAAGTGAGGACTTGGGATAAATGGAGATAACAAAAATCAAATATGGCAAGAACGAGTTGATCCTTGAAACGGGGAAATTAGCTAAGCAGGCGAACGGAGCTGTGGTAGTTCATTACGGAGGAACGGTTGTGTTAGTGACTGCCTGTATGTCTGCAGAGATTAAAGAGGGTATAGATTTCTTCCCTTTAATTGTAGAGTATCAAGAGAAGACATACGCCGCTGGCCGTATTCCCGGAGGATTTTTTAAGCGCGAAGGCAGGCCTTCGGAGAATGAAATTTTAAGCGCACGCCTTATTGATAGGCCTATCAGGCCATTATTCCCTTCCGGCATGCTTAATGAGGTTCAAATAATGGCGATTGTTCTTTCTAGTGATGGAGAGAATGATCCGGATATTTTAGCAGTTATCGGTGCCTCTACTGCATTGTGTCTTTCCGATATTCCTTTTTCTAGTGTGGTAGCTGCCTGTCGTGTGGGTTGTCTGGATGGTAAATTTATTCTGAATCCTACCTATGCTGAATTGGAAAAATCAAAGATTGATTTAGTAATAGCAGCGACTAAATCTGGAATAGTTATGCTTGAAGGAAAATGCAATGAGGTTAGTGAGGAGGACTTTATATCAGCAATAGAATTTGGCTGGAAGAGCCTGCAAGATATTTTTAATATGCAGGAGGAGTTTATCTGTAAGAACGCCAAACCTAAGAAACAGGTTAATTATAAGAAGGTTAATACTGATTTGCAAAAACAGATTTATGAACTTGCTCAGATGAGGCTGAAGGATATCTTTTTACTCGGCAAGAAAGAAGAGAGAGAGGAAGCGATTGGTTTATTGAGTAAGGAGTTAGAGGAGAAGCTTGTGCCGATGGGTTTTGATACTTTAGAGATAAAAGCAGCTCTGGTAGAAGTTGAGAGACGATTCGTGCGTAGTTTTATTTTACAGGAGAAGAAGAGACTTGATGGGCGTTCTTTCAATGAGATTCGTCCCATTGTTTGTGAGGTAGGTGTTCTTCCGCGTACACATGGCTCGAGCCTGTTTACCCGTGGTCAGACGCAAAGTTTATGTGTTACCACTCTAGGCACAGGAGAGGATGAGCAGCTTATTGAGGCATTAGAGGGAGAGCGATATAAATCATTCATGTTGCATTACAGCTTTCCTCCTTTTAGCGTAGGAGAGACGGCCCCTGTGCGTGGGCCGGGTAGGCGTGAGATAGGACATGGTGCGTTAGCCGAGAAGGCACTCTCATGCGTTATGCCCTCCAAAGAAGAGTTTCCCTATACCGTCAGGGTAGTTTCTGAGATTCTTGAGTCTAATGGTTCCTCTAGTATGGCTACCGTGTGTGCCGCTTCTCTTTCCCTGATGGATGCGGGGGTACCTATAAGAGATGCCGTAGGGGGGATTGCCTTGGGGTTAATTAAAGAGGAAGAAGAGGCAATCCTGCTAACTGATATTAACGGTCTAGAGGATCACTTTGGTGATATGGACTTAAAGGTAGCGGGTAGTAAGGATGGGATTATTGCCGTACAATTAGATTTGAAGATTAACGGTATAAGTATTGATTTGTTAAAGAGTGCTTTAAACCAAGCAAGAGAGGCCAGGTTTATAGTCTTGGAGAAGATGCTAAAGACAATCGCCAAACCACGCCCAGAGATTGCTGAATTCGCTCCACATATTGAAATTCTTAAAATTGATTCTGATAAGATTGGAGATTTAATTGGGCCTAGTGGTAAGAATATAAAGAAAATTATCAATGCTACAGGTGTTACAGTTGATATACAGGATGATGGTCGTGTTCTGGTTGGCTCTACCGATGCCACTGCTTCACAGAACGCTATAGCAATGATTAAAGAACTTACTGAAGATATAGAGATAGGAAGAGTTTATACTGGTAAGATAAAACGTATTATGCCATTTGGTGCGATATGTCAGATAGGCACTGGTAAGGAAGGACTTATCCATATCTCCGAATTGGCGGATCATTTCGTTAAGGATGTCGAGAGAGAAGTCAGGATTGGTGATGAGGTTAAGGTTAAGGTGATAGGAGTTGATCAATTGGGACGAATCAATCTGAGCAGGAAACAGGTGAAGCAAGATAAAGAAAAAAATACTACATGCAGCAAAGACGAATTGACGAAATAAAAGCAATTATTCTTTTAGCGCTTAGTATTATTATTATTATGAGTCTGGTTTCCTTTACGCCAGATGATTTAGCTTTTTATACATCTCATCCTAATTCCCCTCCAGCTAATCTTATCAAGGGCTTTGGAGCATATTTGGCAGGTGTTTTGTTATTTTTTATTGGATGGAGTAGTTGGCTTTTGCCCGCATTTATTATTTTTTGGTCCGTACGTCTGTTTCAACAGAAAGAGGTAGATTTTAGATTTGTTCGTATGTTCGGTTTTCTTATTTTGATATTATCTGTTTGCTCTACGCTGGCAATGTTGGCAGGCGGAACTAATACCAATACGCAATTCTCTCACGGTGGTTTATTCGGTTATATCCTCTCCAGATTTGTTGAGACTTATTTTGGTAAGATAGGCGCTTATATAATATTTTTTACTTTGATATTTCTCTCATTAGCTCTAGTTACAGACATACTTATCTCTACTATTTTTATAAGATTTGTTCAGAGGCTTAAGATAATAGCAGTTAAATATTTATTTAAAACCAGGAGAGTTGCCTCTGATAAGAAGACGATTGTTTCTCCTCGTATTAAAACAACAGTTACTCCTGTTGTGTCTTCTGCGCAGAGGTTACCGAAACAGAGAACTCTGGCTACGACAACTACAGGGCCAATCTCGGAAAAGCCACCACAAGTCAAAATCCAGATAGCAAAACCTCCACAGAGACAGCCAGCGGTAGCAATAGAGGCAAAAGAAACAGGGGGTACTAAAGATTATCGACTTCCCCCTTTGGATTTATTGAAATCTCCCCCTCCCTTTGCCGAGAGAAAAATAAAGGAGGACTTGGAGGGGTCTGCACGTATTCTGGAAGATACTCTTGCCGATTTCGGTGTTGTCGCCAAGGTCACCAATATTGAACGTGGACCCGTAATTACTCGTTATGAATTAGAACCTGCTCCTGGTGTGAAATTGAATCGGATCGTCTCTCTATCCGATGATATTGCTTTAGCAATGAAAGCACAATCGGCGAGAATAGTCGCACCAATTCCTGGTAAAGGGAGAGTGGGTGTGGAGATTCCTAATATTCAGGGTAGTCTGGTTTATCTTAAAGAGGTTTTAATGTCTCAAGAGTTCCAGAATGCCTCTTATAGACTTCCTTTAGGTTTAGGTAAGGACATCGCTGGTAAGCCTGTCGTTGCAGATTTATCTCAAATGCCTCACTTATTAATTGCTGGTACCACAGGCTCGGGTAAAACTATTTGCGTTAACTGTCTTATTTTATCTATTCTTTTTCATGCTACACCAGAAGATGTTAAGTTATTGATGGTCGACCCTAAAATGGTAGAATTGGCCCCCTTTAATCATTTGCCCCACCTTTTATGTCCTGTGGTTACTCAACCCAAAAAGGCTGCTGGAGCACTGGCTTGGGTGGTTAATGAGATGGAGAGGCGTTATCAACTTCTTGCTAGAGCAGGCAGAAGAAATATAGAGGCATATAATCAAAACAGGGAAAAGATACCTTATATTATAGTAATTATTGATGAATTGGCTGACTTGATGGCTACTGCTCCGGACCAGGTAGAAGGGGCAATCACTCGTTTGGCGCAACTCTCTCGAGCAGTAGGTATTCATCTCGTCCTGGTAACCCAACGTCCTTCAGTAGATGTAATTACAGGGGTTATTAAGGCTAATTTTCCGGCTCGTATTTCTTTCCAGGTCGCCTCCAAAGTAGATTCACGTACTGTATTAGATACAAATGGTGCTGATAAACTTTTGGGTAAAGGTGATATGCTGTTTTTAAAGCCAGGTGAGTCAAAGTTAATTCGGGCTCAGGGAAGTTTAGTTTCAGATAAAGAGATTGAGCAGGTGGTGGATTTTATTAAATCTCAACGTCAGCCTATATATGATGAAGAGATTGTAAAAGAACAACAGAAAACAAATCTGAGGAGCAACGAGAAAGATGAGCTTTATGATGAGGCTGTGCGGTTAGTTATGGAAACCGGTCAGGCCTCGGTCTCGATCCTTCAGAGACGGATTAGATTAGGATATACTCGTGCGGCGCGGATAATTGACACAATGGAGCAAGAGGGTTTGATAGGCCCTTTTGAAGGAAGTAAACCTCGGCAGATACTCGTTGATAGAGAAGAGTGGTTAAGAGAGAGAACTTTACCTAAGCCTGAGGGTGAAGGGCAAGTATAGAGAATATGTCAGCCGAAAGCAACAATTCTAATATTTCTAAAGATACTAAGGAAACTCGTGGGGAAAAACTAAGAAAACTGCGAAAATCCAAGGGCTTAACCTTAGAAAAGGTTCATAGAAAGACTAAGATTCATATCGGAATCATTAAGGCCCTGGAGGATGATGAGGTTTCTAATATGTCGCCCGCTTATGTTAAGGGTTTATTGAAGATCTATTGTAATTTTTTGGGTGTTAACTACAGAGACTTTATTGATGATTTAACGCAAGAGGAACAAGGTCAGGCACCACGTTTTAACAAATCTCCTCTTAGTACCGTCTCAATGATTAATAAAAGAATTCATTTAAAATCGGCAGTCTTGATTATTGGATTGTTATTTTTATCAATAATCGCCTTTAAGTTTGGGAGAAATATCTCTACTTATAAATCGTCATATTCTAAAAAGCGTATCGTGGTCGATACAGATAGCAATGTTTCAAAAAGAGACAATATTAGAAAGAAATCCATTGCTTCCGTTACTGAGGTCTCAGCAATAAATAAACCAAAGTTGGGAATTCGCGCTAAAGAGGATTGCTGGTTAGAGGTGAAAATAGACGGAAAAACAATTTTTAGAAATATTCTTAAGAAGGGTCATTTTGAATACTGGGAGGCGCAAACAAAGATTGAATTTTCATTGGGTAACGCTGGCGGAGTAGAAGTAGAGGTTAATGGTAGGTTACTTTCTCCCCTGGGCAGGAGGGGGCAGGTAATTAAGAATATTACAGTTACAAAAGATGGTTTAGCAGTTCCCGAATAAGAAAAAAATCAGTAATTTAATAGATATCTTATAATATATTATCGGAGTTGCAGGAAATAAATATATGATTAAGAAAGTGGGTATTTTAAGCCTCGGTTGTGCACGTAATCTAGTCGATTCAGAGATTATTTCTGGAAGATTAGAAAAGAAAGGGTTTCAAATAATTAATTTAGAGCGGATTAGAAATAGTGCATGTGATAAAATTGATACTGTTTTAGTTAATACTTGTGCATTCATCGAAGAAGCTAAAGAGGAATCGATACAGGCTATATTAGATTTAATTGAGTTAAAAAAGAGAAATAAATTAAAAAGAATCATTGTTTCTGGTTGTCTCAGCCAGCGTTATAAGGATGAGTTACGCAGGCATCTACCAGAGGTTGATGCATTCCAGGGGGTTATATCCCTGAATCATAGAAGGGACCATTTTCGCCTTACCCCCGGTCATTATGCTTACGTCAAGATATGCGATGGTTGCCTTAACACCTGTAGTTTTTGTGTTATTCCGAGAATAAAACCAAGATTAATCAGTAGAGATATTGATTCGATTATTTACGAAATCAAATGTTTGGATATGTCTGATTGTAGAGAGGTTAATCTTATCGGTCAGGATATAACTGCCTATGGAAAGGATTTATATAGTGAATTTAGATTGCCGGAGTTGATTAGACGAATTCTAAGAAACTCTCAGAAGATAAAATGGATAAGGTTACTTTATCTCTCGCCAGAGCGTTTGAGCGATGAACTAATCGAGCTTATCGCACATGAACCACGTATCGTGAAATATATAGATTTACCTTTGCAGCATATCAATAATCGCATATTTAGATTGATGCGACGTAATATCAATTCTTCTCAGATACTTAGATTAATTGAGAAAATTCGCAAAAAGATTCCTGGAGTAGCTATACGCACATCTTTTATAGTAGGTTTCCCTACTGAAACAGATAAGGAGTTTAAGCAACTTATTAATTTTATACAACAGATGAAATTTGAGAGGTTGGGATTATTTATGTATTCTCGGGAAGAGAATACGCTGGCCTTTGGGTTGAAGGGACAGGTTCCTCAGAAGACAAAAGAAGAGAGGTATAATATAGTAATGTCTTGCCAGCAGGAGATAGCCAGCCAGGTTAATAAGAAATGGCAGGATAGAGTCTTAGAAATTTTAATTGAGGAAGAGGTAGAAGAAGGTTTGTATATAGGGCGCAGTCAGTACGATGCTCCTGAGGTTGACGGTTTGGTGTATGTAAGATCAAAAACGAAGCTGTCTCCGGGCAGCTTTGTAAAAGTATTTATTACTGATACCTTGGAGTATGATTTGGTAGGAGAAGCAAATGAATATCGCTAACCGATTGACAATATCGAGAATTGTATTAACTTTTGTATTTATGTTTTTTCTATTTTGTAAAGGTGTAGTTGCTAAGTCGGCAGCATTTTTAATGTTTTCTCTTGCCGCTGCCTCCGACTTTCTCGATGGACATATTGCTAAACAGAAGAACATAATCAGTGATTTCGGTAAATTCATGGATCCTGTGGCAGATAAAATTTTAATATTAGCAGCATTTGCTGCTTTTGTTCAGATGCATCTAATAGAGGCATGGATGCTTGTAATCATTATTGCTAGAGAATTGCTGATTACTTCACTGAGGTTGTTTGCTCTAAATAAAGGCAAGGTTTTAGCAGCAACAAGGTCGGGTAAACATAAAACCGCCCTTCAAATGTTTGTGATATTTTGCATATTAGCATTTATTCTTTTAAAAGAAGTTATGTTGAGATTTTTTACATGGAATCCTGCTTGGGAGGCATTTTTTCATCGCGGGATATATATATTTATGTGGATTGTAGTTGGTCTTACTCTCTACTCAGGAATTTCCTATCTGTGGGAAAACCGTAAGATAATCACCAAGATTTAAGATTTGTCTGCACAGATTAAAAAAATTATTACTACCTTCTTTTATATTGGATACCTGCCTTTAATTCCTGGAACATTTGGTAGCTTAGCTGGATTATTTATTTATATTATTCTTCTAAAGAGCAGATATCATCTTCTAATTCCTCTGCATTCTCTGATAATGTTTCTAGGTTTTCTTCTGGTTGGTAAGACGGCCAAGTTATTTGGACGCAAGGACCCTCCTCAGATTGTTATTGATGAGATAAATGGTTTACTTGTTTGCTTTTTTGCTTTGCCCCCAGTAAATGTAGATATGTTTGTCATAATTACGGGTTTTATTGTTTTTAGAATCTTGGATTCAATTAAGCCGTATCCAGCAAATGTATTGCAGCACCGTTGGGGTAGCTTGGGAATAATGGGTGATGATATAATAGCGGGTATTTATACGAATCTCGTTCTGCGCGTCTATCTTTCTATTGTAAAATAAATCAGCATAGTATATAATCTAATGTATGCCTGATAAGCCTCTGGAAAATAATTATATAAAATTTACTAGGACATTAACTGCGACAATCCGTAAACTTAACTTATATCCTACAAAACATCCCGCCGTCATTTATTCAATCAGGGAATTATACCGGGTTTTACAGGAGATATTAGATGTGAAAGATTCGTTCAGTATAAGCCTGTCTTCAGACAGCCGGTTACTTATTGAGGAGTATTCAGCAGGAGAGAAGAACTCAAGATTAGTTGAGGACCTTATCAGTTATTTTAAGAAATTAGAGATTGAGAGCTTGATGTTTAGTAAAGGAATTACAGATAAAGAACTGGAAGCGTTTATAAGGATTTTATTGATGGATGCTGAGGAGATAAAGAGGCATAGAGATTTAAATAAGATATTCTCAGATAATGATATCCAACATATAAAGATAGCGCAGTTTTCATATGTAAAAATTAAAAAGGGTAGGGCAGTTGTAGAGATAGATAAAGAGAAACGCATCCTTCTTGATAGATTAAAGAGCAGAATAAAAGATTACTCTCTGGGTAAAATACAGAAGACAGAGGACATACAGAATATCGAGAACGAAATTATTGATATTATAGCTACTGAGTTTAAAGAGAAAAAAAGGTTATCTTCTGGGCCGAAGAATATATTGAAAAAATACATTATATTGCATTCTGAGAGTAGACGAGACATCTATTCAAGACTTAATGATACATTGATAGAGTCTGGATGCCCATCGCAGGAAGTGAATAAATTTATAAATAAATTAGAAAAAGAAATCTCTAGAAAGTTGATGACTAAAGAGAAAACCGTTCCTGTTCTGAGAGAAGTCGAGGTATTAAGAAAAGAGAATGAACAGGCGAAGATAAAGATTGCCCAGCTTAAGGAGGAGATAGCTTCTCAAAGCATCGCATATAAACAGCTCCAAGAAGAAAACAGGAGAATTACTCAAGAGGGTTTTTCTACAGAATTAAAAGATAAAATTGAGGTATTAAGAAAAGAGAATGAACAGGCGAAATTGCAGATAGGCCAGCTTCAGAAGGAGTTAGATTTAAGAAACGCGGCTTACCAGCAATTAGAGAAGGAGAATAGAAGAGTCATCCAGGAGAAGGAAAAGATCGATAATATTATTCACCATATGGCAGAAGGATTAGTAGTGGTAGATATGCAGGGCAATGCAGTAATGTTTAATTCTGTAGCTGAGAAACTCCTGGGTGTAAGTAAGAAGGATATCGGCGTTCCCCTGAATAAGGTGATTAAGGACGAACATCTCTTAACAATTGTTAAGGATATAAAGCCTGCTAGAGATGGGAGCATTCAGAAGGAGATAGAACTGGTGAGTCCTGATGAGTCAACAAGAAGGGTGTTGAGGACAAGCTCGGCAGTGGTTGAGGACCACAATGGTAAAACCGTTGGTATGGTTACAATATTAAATGATATTACCAGACAGAAGGAAATCGAGAAAATGAAATCTGATTTTGTGGCTAATGTATCTCACGAGTTGCGTACTCCTATGGCTACAATCCAGCAGAATATTTCCCTATTGATGGAGGGGCTTTCTGGTGGTTTAAATGAGGACCAGATGAAGTTTCTAAATATTACCCAAGATAATATAAAAAGATTGAAACGCTTAATAAACGATCTTCTTGATAGTGCTGCCATTGAGGCCGGTAAATTCAAGTTGAGAATCTCAAGTTATAATGTAAATGAGAGGGTAAATAATGTGGTGACTTTTTTAAATAGATGGGCTCAATCAAAGAGCATAGCCATTCATACAGATCTTCTTCCCGAGGAAGATGCGATAGAAATGGACAAGGATAGGATTGAGCAGGTGTTGACCAATTTATTAAGTAATGCAATTAAATTTACACCTGAAGGAGGTAAGATTTTTATTTCGGTAAGTAAAAGGTTGTCAACACCTGAGTTTCCACAAGGAGCAATAGAGATATCCATTAAAGATACAGGTATGGGCATTGCCGCCGAAGATCTGGAGAGG
Organism: Candidatus Omnitrophota bacterium; assembly: GCA_029932935.1. Classification (GTDB taxonomy): domain Bacteria; phylum Omnitrophota; class Gorgyraeia; order Gygaellales; family JAHJCI01; genus JAOZPD01. The sequence goes on from JAOZPD010000014.1 coordinate 19,299, forward strand.
ATTTTTAAAAAGTTTGAACGGGCAAATGCCACTAAGGCAGGGATAGGAGGTACTGGTTTAGGTTTATCTATCTGTAAAGAAATTGTTAGAATGCATGGTGGTAAAATCGCTGTGGAGAGTAAATTGGGCGAGGGAAGTAAATTCTCTTTCTTGCTACCCTTAAGCCAAAAAGTAGATAGTGTTAATAAGGAGGTATAATCATGGATTCTGTTTCTGTAAAAAGGATATTGGTTGTTGATGATGAACAAGATTTCTTATTCACTATGGAGTATTGGTTGAAGTCTAAAGGATATGAGGTAAAGACAGCGACCGATGGGATTAAAGCTCTAGACTTGGTTAAGACGTTTAATCCTCATCTGATTCTCTTAGATATAAATATGCCGGGTATTGATGGGGTCGAGACGCTTAAACGGATAAGAGCATTTAATAAAGATGTTCCTGTGATTATCATTACTGCTTTTGTAGGTGAGGAGAGGGTAGCTGAGGTTTCATCATATCAAATATCAGGCTTGTTTTATAAGGATAAAGATTTTAAGGAAGGATTACAGCTGTTAGAATCTGTTTTAAAGACACATAAGAAGCTTAAAGAATCATAGGATATATTTTTTAACAATAAAAAATCCGCCGTTATAAAGGCGGCTTTTTTATTGCAGGCAGAAGCCGAAAAGTCTCGAGTTAATAATAAATTATCAAAATAACCTGTTAAGTGTTTTTGAAAATACATAGAAATTATTTCTCTTGACAAATCCGAAATTTATGTTATATTTTACAATACTTATAATTATCACAATTATGGTAATTGTAAAAAATATTAAATATTTATATCTGTCGATATCGTATTCTGGATAGTTGTAATATATTAATTAATCTAACAACAATCTAAACTGATGGCTAAGATAGATAAGAATAGGAAAAATAGGAAGAATAGGGGTAGGACAAATATGGTAATCTCAGCAAGGGAGATTGTGGATAGGTTTAATATTTCTTATCAGATCGTAAATCGCTATACAGATTTTGGTCTATTGCAGGTAGCCTTTAAAAAAGGAACTGTCAGATTCTATAATAGGAATGAGGTCAAAAGCAGATTAACCAAAATAGCAAAATTGGCCAGAGAGGGTTACTCCTTGCGTTTGATTCGTCGCAAACTTATTGGACTGTAGTGACTTATGGATTCAGAGACATAGATATGATCTTAAAGCGCAATCTTATTTTTAAAAGATGAGTTATTATAGGATATTAGGGTTCCAGAAAGAGCCGTTTTCTACTAGTCCTGACCCGGAATTCTTTTATCTATCTCGCGAACACGAGATTGCACTAACGAATATCCTTATTGAGTTACGTTTGAAACGTGGGTTGAGTGTAATCTTAGGTGATATCGGTACAGGTAAAACCAGTCTTTCTCGAAGGTTAATCCAAGAGTTAAAAGAGAGAGAGGATTTTATTTTCCACATGATCTTAGAGCCATCGTTTGAAAATGAGGATGTGTTCCTGAGATATTTGCTTGGGAATTTCGATGTTCCTATAATTGATTCGCAGACGGATATCTTAAATTTAAGATCCGAATTGGAAAAATTTCTTTTTCAAAAAGGGGTTATAGAAAACAAGACAGTTTGTTTAATTATCGATGAGGCGCAGAAGATGAGCGAAATGACATTGGAGGTTCTTCGCATACTATTAAACTACGAGACAAACGAATATAAACTTCTTCAGTTGGTCTTGCTAGGTCAGCTAGAACTTTATACCAAGATTATGGATATGCGTAATTTTTTTGACCGTATCAGTTTTAAATATATACTTAATCCTTTGAATTTTAATGAGACAAAGGAATTAATTGAATTTCGCATAAGACAGGCGGGATATAAGGCAAATATGCATTTGTTTCTGGACGAGGCTGTGAGAGAGATTTATAGGTACTCACGAGGTTATCCTCGTCAGATAACAATGCTTTGTTATAGGGCCTTAAAGTCTTTAGTAATGAGAAAGAAGGTAGTTGTTGATGCGGAGTTGATTGAGAAAATTATTCATGACGAGGTGAAGATAGGATGGCAGAGGAACGACCTACTTCTCCAGAGAGAGAATTATTAAGACTGATTGAGGAAACAGATTCAAGAGGCAAGATTAGTAGATTAAGATTGAATCTTAGATTCTTTAGTTTCTTCACACCCGCTGCCTTAAAAGCAAGATATTCGTTTTTAAAAGAGAGATTCAGATTCAGTTTTAACACACAGAGATTGACTCACTTAGAGTTTAAAGTTGTTAATCGAATCTTAGAATTCAGTATTTTCATCCTGTTGTTTTATTTAATAGGCAATTTTGTAATTTCAATGGTTAATCTCAATAGAAAGTTAACCTTTACAGTTAAAATCAGTAAGGATTCTGTATCATCGTTCCTCCCAGCTAACTCATTACTTAAGGCGACCTCTTATTATTTAAAGAAGGCAAAGGGAAGGGATATTTTTAAAATGGGTCTTTCCAGCGTAGCTGATGTTAAGCAGGCTACGGGGGTGTCTGTCTCCAAGATAGCCGAGGCAAGCAAGAATTTAAAACTAGTCGGTATATCCTG
>JAOZPD010000072.1 GCA_029932935.1 Candidatus Omnitrophota bacterium
GCTGTGTATTATATAAGAATATTTAGGTTCTGTCAACTATATAACATCCTTTTAAATTTATATAAGAATATATCCGGGTGTGGCAATTTGGATAAAAAAAAATGGGCGAGGTCGATATTATGCCTCGCCCATTTTTGGAGCCCTGTGGCTCTCTAATTAATACATACCACCACCGTATCCACCACCAGGTGGCATAGGGGGAGTCTCTTTTTCCTTCTCCGGCTTCTCGGTTACCAATGCCTCGGTAGTCAACAGTAATCCGGCTATGCTCGCTGCGTTCTGTAGGGCTGTGCGTGTGACCTTGGTAGGATCGATGACGCCAGCCTGAATCATATCGACATAATTATCTTGATTAACATCATATCCGATATTTGTCTTCTCTTGCTTTATTCTCTGAACCACTACAGACCCCTCTAAACCAGCATTGGTTACCAATTGCCTGATTGGTTCCTCAAGGGCCCTCTTGACAATATCTACGCCGATATTCTCATCACCTTCCAGAACAAGCTTCTGAAGAATGGGAATAGCCCTAATCAACGCCACGCCTCCACCAGGGATAATTCCCTCCTCTACAGCTGCTCGAGTAGCATGCAGAGCGTCTTCTACCCTGGCCTTTTTTTCCTTCATCTCCGTTTCGGTAGCCGCGCCAACATTAATTACAGCTACCCCGCCGGACATCTTAGCCAGTCTCTCCTGAAGCTTCTCTTTATCGTAATCTGAATCGCTCTCCTCAATCTGTTTTTTAATCTGAGCGATACGGCCGTTTATACTAGCTGTCTTTCCGGCGCCTTCAATTATGGTAGTGTTCTCCTTATCTACCTTTATCCTCTTGGCTCGACCTAAATCATCGATATCAACATTCTCCAGTTTAATGCCTAAATCCTCAGTCAAGGCCTTTCCGCCGGTAAGCACAGCTATATCCTCCAACATCGCCTTGCGACGATCTCCGTAACCGGGTGCCTTCACTGCACAGGTAGATAATGTACCGCGGATCTTATTCACTACCAATGTAGCCAATGCCTCTCCCTCGACCTCCTCGGCAATGATCATAAGCGGCTTTCCGGTACGGGCAATCTTCTCCAGAAGAGGGAGTATATCCTTAAGAGAGGATATCTTTTTTTCATGAATCAAGATATACGGATTCTCTAAAACACACTCCATCCTCTCTGCATCGGTAACAAAGTAAGGGGACAAATATCCCTGATCAAACTGCATCCCCTCAACTACCTCCAATGTGGTTGCCATTGATTTGGCTTCTTCTACGGTTATTACCCCGTCTTTACCCACCTTATCCATTGCCTCAGCGATCAATCCACCGATGTCCTTGTCGCAATTTGCCGCAATAGAAGCTACCTGCGCTACCTCGGTCTTATCTTTTACTGTCTTTGAAAGCTTTTTTAATTCATCTACGACCTTATTTACTGCCTTCTCAATCCCGCGCTTTAAAGCCATCGCATTTGCTCCGGCAGTAACATTCTTAAGCCCTTCGCGATAAATCGCCTCAGCCAGGATTGTAGCTGTAGTAGTTCCGTCTCCTGCAATATCTGATGTCTTCTCAGCCACCTCCTTAACCATCTGTGCGCCCATATTCTCAAACGGCTCTTCTAATTCAATCTCTTTAGCTACCGTTACTCCATCTTTAGTAATCGTGGGCGAACCGAATTTTTTATCCAATACTGCATTGCGCCCCTTCGGACCCAATGTCACCTTAACTGCCGCTGCCAATTGCTCTACTCCACTTAAAATCTTTCGGCGTCCCTCTTCTCTAAACAAGATTTGCTTCGCCATTATAGACACCTCCTTATTTTATTATTATTGTTAACCTACAATAGCGAGGATATCCTCCTCGCGCATAATTAATAATTCCTCTCCCTCTTTGGTAGTAATTTCGGTACCCGAATATTTACCGTATAATACCCTGTCTCCTACCTTCACCTGCAATTCCTGCACAGAACCATTCTCAAGAACCCTACCTTTACCTACTGCCACAACCTTACCCTCTTGAGGTTTCTCCTTAGCGGTATCAGGCAATACAATTCCGCCCTTTGTCTTCTCCTCTGCCTCAAGAGGTTTAATTACCACTCGGTCACCTAATGGTTGTATATTCATACTACCACCTCCTTAAATTTTTATTTTAGCACTCTATTGACACAAGTGCTAATACTAACATAAAAAAAAATTCTGTCAAGTATTTTTTTATCTACTACCCCGCTGAGGTAAAACAATTCATCCTGAAGTCATTTATACTTATAACTTAAAAATCTTTTTATCACTAACCCCGGCATAAACATTATGTACGTCGAAAATAAATTTAGAATTATTCAAAATGAAATTATAATCTACCCGGCTATGATCTGTAACAATAACGGTACAGTCAAACGCGGAAAGATTAGCCTTATTTAATTTTATTGATTTGAGATTTATACGATTAATCTTTAAATAAGGAATAAATGGGTCGTAATAACCTACCCGAACAGCATTACTTTGAAGAATCTCAATTACATCCAAAGCAGGAGACTTTCTCAGATCTTTAACGTCTTTTTTATATGTAACCCCTAAGATCAAGATTCTCGCCGCATTCAGAGGCTTTCTTTTAGAGAGTAAGATCTCTTCTAAGCGCTGAACTATATAGAGCGGCATAGCGTTGGTAATCTTGGAGGCCAATTTAATAAATTTGGAACTAAAACCGAAATGCCTCGCCTTCCAATAAAGATAAAGAGGATCCTTGGGGATACAGTGCCCCCCTACGCCTGCGGAAGGATAAAACGGCATATACCCAAAAGGCTTGGTCTTCGCTGCTTCAATAACCTCCCAGATATCAATACCCATTTTATGAGCCATCATGGCCATCTCATCAATTAATCCTATATTAACCAATCTAAATGTATTCTCTAGCAACTTCACCATTTCGGCAACCCTGGCTGAAGAAACACTATGTACTCTTCTAATTATAATTTCGTAAGTCAAGCGCCCTAATTCTGTGGATTCCCTATTTATACCGCCAACTATTTTAGGAATCAGATTCAATGAATAAACTTTATTACCCGGATCTATCCTCTCTGGAGAAAAACAGAGATAAAGCTTATCCGGCGGTTTAAATCCCTGTTGAGTAAATATTGGTAATATGACCTCCGATGTGGTGCCAGGATAAGTAGTGCTCTCCAGGATTACCAAGCTGCCCGGTCTAAAATTCCTTACTACTGACTTCACGGCACTTATAATATAGGATATATTGGGCTCGTTTTTCTTTTTCAAGGGTGTAGGAACACAGATAAACACAACATCAACGCTCCTGATTATTCTGAAATCACTACCCACAGAAAGCCTGCCCCTATTGATAAGACCCCTTACCTGCGTTGCGGAAACATCGGTAATATACGACCTCCTTTGTTTTAGCAGGCGTATCCTGTCTTTGTCTAAATCGACTCCAAATACACTAAAACCCTTTTTTGCAAACTCGCAGGCCAATGGTAATCCTACGTAACCAAGCCCGATTACAGCAATCCTCAATTGCCTTCTCGCAATCTTTCTCTTAAATTCGGAAATTAATCTTCTCATAATCTATTTCTCCTGCTTTGTGTTATTTTGATAATTTTGGTGGATGATAACGCTGGGCATAATCAAATTCACTCTCCTTAAATATCTTGAGATTAAAAATACACCAGACTGATTCCTCTCTCCTTCCATCCTCTCTCTTTTTTATATTAATAGATATATCTATGGTCGCGCAATGCAGATCTCTGGATACGGTATACTCCTGTTCCTTTAGTCCTTTACCCCGAGAGGCGGCAAATTGATAACGCTCATAAATACGCAAAGACCATTTTGGGTTAATTCGCCAGGCAAACTCACTAGTCAATTCCTTCCCCCCACTCCTGTCATAACGATGCCCCAGGCCAAAGCTGCGGCCCTGACCAAAATCAAACCAGCTATCGAAATTCACCTCTTTAAAATAATCATTTCTATGGTCGTAAGTAGCATCCGCCTCCATGCGCAACCAGGCATAAGGCATAAGCTCTATTTCAAAGAGAAAATCAGTAAATCTATCTTGCGCTTTCGATAAATTATCCTTTCTGGAATACATTACGTAATCAGAAGACACCCTGAATATAGCCAAGTCTACACTTTGATTCTTTCTTTTTGTCTGTAATTTATTTTCCAACTCTAACTGAAAGCGATTATCGCTGGCTATAGTATCTATATCATCGAATTCCTGCAGTTTAGAACGTGATATAGTAGGCTCATGAATATAGCCGTATTTTATCTTCGGGCTGACTATATGGCGCAGATTATTTATATCTAAACCCAAAAAATTACTCATCACTCTATAAACACGATAGAATTTTGTACTCAAATCCACGCCTGTATAAAAAGTCGTACGAGGATCTATTGAGGCACCCTGATTATCTTTACTATAGGCTGTCTCTCTTATCCCTGCATACGGAGAAAGTTCTAAGAATACTAATCTCGTAGGCAGGGCAATTTGATTATAGGTATCAAACCTGACCACATCATTATCCAACTCGGAGGGTGCGGGATATTTAACCGTAAGATTGGATAATGTTGTCTGATTCTTAAAATATACTGGGCTCTGGCCTAAGCGGGAGTTATGAAAATCATAGGAAATCTCTGGTAATTTCTCAACCATCTTATCATACCACCGATTAGTCCGTTTCTGAAATAACATATTTACATTGTAAGAAGGACGATTATGGGTTAATAGAATATAGGACTTTGGTTGCATATCCTTCTCGTATTCACGGTAGAAATAAGTCTGCAGAAAATCTGCTTCCGCATCCCATTTCTTCCGGTCATCTCCAATACGATAATACTCAGCAATCAGCTTTGTGTTCTGGTTGATATCCCATCTATGGCGAAGACGTAACAAATATCTCTGGAATTCCTGACGCAAAGCCTCACTCACCCTCTGGGGTCGCTCTTGGGTATAATAAAACTTAAAATCACCCTCACCCAGAATCTTCGTGTCATAATTTAACCCAAAACCGGAGGCCTGACCCAATCTATTGCGATAATCAAGATATATCCTTAAACGCGCATTATCGTTTAAATCGCTACGCCACGCACTTAATAGATAAGTGCCCCACTCGCTTGATTTCCCGGCCTTAAACTGCACCTTCATAAAAGGGTCTTTTAGGCTATGGCTGTACCAAGGGAAATAAAAAAGAGGAATCCTTTGCCAGTAAAGTGTGTTTGAACGAGCAATAATTTTATCGTCAGGAAATATCTCCACTCTTCTTGAACGTATGCGAAAGTGAGGATGGTCATAGTTACAGCTGGTAAAATACCCCTGCTGCACAATGTATCGCTTCTCTCCATCGCGCTGCATCCTTCTGCCAAAATAATAATAAGGAGAGGCTCGCAAGCTTGCTGATATTATTTCTCCTTTTTTACTTTGAAAATTATAACTTATCCTCTCCGCCTCCAGAATCCCCCTCTTATCCTCAAGAAGCACGTTACCAATAGCCTCTGCGTCTTTGCTATGCGTGTCAACTATAATCTTGTCGCATCTTAAGGTAGTATCTCCGTATGTTACTATTACATTACTTTCAGCAGTAACCGTTTTAACATCTGTAGAGTACTCTACAGAATCACCCTCCACAATTACTGGCTGAGCCCCCTCCTTTCCGTACGTCATCCCGTTATCCCAGACAAAAAGACCAAATATCACTATCGCTGTCACCGTGCAAGCCATTATTATATAAAAACTAAATTTACCCATCTCTCAGAAGCATACCCTGTTTCTGCCAGATTGCTTAGCTCGATATAGAGCCTGGTCAGCCTTGTCAATTAAACGCCGCGCATCCTTTGCGTCCCGAGGAAAAAGACTACCTCCGATGCTTACTGTTATCTGTAGGTCCTCATCGTAAGCACGTATATGTTTTTTCTCCACAGTCTGCCGCAAACGGGAACTAACATACTCAGCCTCTTCCTTATTGGTGTTTGGTAAAATAATAGAAAATTCCTCCCCGCCATATCTGGCTACTATATCCATCTGCCTCACGTTATCCTTGATAATCTTGGCAACCGCGCTTAACAGAACATCGCCTACAAGATGTCCATAACGGTCGTTGTAGCTTTTGAAATGGTCAAGATCTAACATTAAAAGAACAAAGCTCAAATTAAATTTCTTGCAACGCTTAATCTCTTCGTCTAAGCGCTCCTGGAAGTAGCGCCGAAGATATAAACCGGTCAGGCTGTCTGTAATCGCTAGTTCTTCAATCCTGGTATACAAACGCACCCTCTTCAGCACAAGAAGAAACTGATTAAATAGGATGTAAAATTTCTCCTTATCCTCAGACTTAAGCCCCCTTATTGCCAAATAACCCATTAATTCTTTATCTATTTTTAATGGAAAAAGCTCGTATTCATAAAAGGCATTGATATCGGCGTCGGGCTTGATAAATTCGCAATTATGTATATTTATATCCCTCTTCAATCTTTCTCGAAATACATTAAATACCTCATCAAGCGAAA
>JAOZPD010000073.1 GCA_029932935.1 Candidatus Omnitrophota bacterium
TCCGGAATACAAATCTGATCGCCTGGAAAAGAGAACTGAAAACTGCCCTTGAATATATTGCCTAAATAGCGCGGTGTATTCCCTCCGCATCTAGCTACATCACCATTAGCTTTAATGGTTGCATAAATCTGCCCTGCCCTGCAAAGCCTACCTTTAACCATCTTAGGTTTCAACTGGAATTCTTCACCTCTACCCTTCGCTAAATAAGGGGCTATACAGTTTTTTTCTTCATCAGTATAGCCCTGAGGATAAATCTTCGAATTGTACACTCCCCAGAATGTCATAACACTTAATTTAATTCCATACTTAATGAATCTATCTTGATAATAAGGTATCAATTTTATCTGTGGAGGATAAGCCAGATATATAACTGAATCTGATCTGTCATTTTCTTTTAATAAAATCGCTTTTCTAATAAAATCGTTGAAGTCCGCAAACAAAGGATGAAATGTGCCTGTTATAGATACTCTCGACGGCGAAGTAGATTTTATAATACGCTCTATATTTGTCGATAAGTTGGTAGTTATATTAATTGTGTGCATCTTAGCTAACTCTTCAATTAATTCGTTAAAATTAGGATATATAAAAGGCTCCCCGCCTAACATCTCTATATGAATTGCGCCGTGTCTCTTATATATATCTGCCCATATTTCTAAAAGATGATTAAGTGGTGGATATACAGTATCTCTTTTCAATTCTACCCATCTTCCATACCACCAACAATAAGGACAATTATAATTACATTTGTAATGAATATCCCAGCTGAAAGATATCTGTTTAGAAGTAGAAATATTGGCATCCTTACTCATCTCGAACTATATATTCTCCTGTTACTCCACCGATATGGAAGTCCATTCTTTAATACTTTGTATATCTCCTCAGCCATAATTCTGTAACCATTCTCATTACAGTGCCCATCTTGGCTAAAATAATCTTGCTCTCGATATCCCTCCGATAACCTCAATCTTTTAAATACGGAAGCTATATCAATAAATGGTATCTTATATTTCTTCGCCACTTCCATTCTTATTTTATCTCTAGGACTTGCATAAGGATAAGTTAACAAAATAGGTATTACATTCCTGTAAAGACATGTCTTAACGATACCTTCTAAATCGTATTTAAGAAGTTTATTCTGTAATTCATCATCTTCAAATATTTCTACGGACGGTAAACCAAACCTTAATATACATCTTAGGCCTTCATTTTGAGGATATATTCGCAGGTATTCTTCTAATTCCTTCAAGGCCAATTCTTTCTTTCCTTGCTTAAAGTAAACATTCCATAATCTGTTACGTGCCAAGAGATTATTTGGGTTTATTTGTAAGGCTTTCTTAAATTGAACCGCTGCCATTTCATATTTATTCTGATTTTCATAAATACGTCCGAGACGAGCATAAGCCTTATCATTGTCTGGGTCTAAATCTAATACCTTTTTATATTCTTCTATAGCCAAAGAGTGATTTCCAGAATAAGAATTGTATTGCTCTGCAAGCCTAAGATGGACTTCAGCCCCTGGATTCTCCCTTATCTCTTCTATTATTACCTTTTGAGTCGTGTTATTCTTGAAAAATTTATATTTCAGGTTTCCAATAGTAATCTTTAAGAGCTTATATATCCTAAGTCTAGTAAGAAGACTGTCCAATCGATAGAGATACAATTTCCAACTATGATTAGTAAACAGAAAATAATTACTATCGATTAGATTCCACCTATTATGCATACCTATCAATACTATAATGATATGGGGTTGATATTTTGTTATATTTTCATCTAATATTTTTAATAGACGTGATGAATTCAAACCAGGACAACTGCTATGTCCAGTATAATTATAGACTATAAATTTTTGCCTTTGATTATCTTTATTTAATAACTGCTCTAATTGCTCCGGATAACTATAACCTGGCTTTGCCCCTGAGCCAAAAGTAAAAGAATCACCCAGACACAATATTCTAATCGAATTTGTGTCTCTCTTCTTTGCACTTTCACTCTTTGCTCTTTGCATATAATAAACCCAGCCAGCCAACCTCAAAGAACCCTCGAGTATCAATGGAATAATTATCAGACCAATCAAGAATAAAAAGAATTTCTCTTTCTTCATCTTATTTATACAAATAAATTCATTACCTATGAGATAATGAAAGTAATGTACAATCCAACTTATCTGCTTCAGCAGTAGATATTAATTCAAAAGCATAATTGTTACTTAGAGTATCTAAAAATTTCTGAGTAAGTTTATTATCTGTAAACAATCCATTACTTAAACTGGCGATATCAGATATAATACTTGATACACTTAATTGTTTATCCTGTTGCTCTAATACACTTTTCAGATTTATATAAGTTATAAATATTTTTATGCTATTAAAGTTCAAAGACTTATCAACTAGCCATTGATAGAATGCGGGGCCATAATATACATCTTCCTTACTCAATAAGTTGAATTCTTCATAATATATTGGAGAATCTGGTTTTGTTTTCTTCGTAATTAATTTATTAAAAATTTCTTCTGTTTCATTACATTCAACATATATAATATGTTCGGTTATACTCCCTAGCATATTATTGAGATAACAAATAGCTAAACCGGCAGAACCTCTACCCTCTAGTATTATGAGTAAATCATTATTATTTACATATTGCTTTAAAAATAAATATTGTTTATAAACCTCGTTATTTTCAAATTTAGTGCGCGGATAAATACCCAAACAAAAATTATAGATAACAAATATAGGCAAAAAGAATAAAGCAGAGCAATTAAATATTCTCTTCAGTCCAATATTATTAATTTTATGCCTGATATTTATAAATATAATTAAAATGATAAGCCAAATTACGGGTAGTAAATAAAGATAATATTCAAGAGCACCTGGTTCATTATAACAATAAAAAGGTAAAGGAAACGCTATCCAGACAAGCGAGAATAATATAATATTATTAAAATACTTAGAGAACCTATTTATATAAAAAACTGCATATAAAAATATTATAAAATAGACTACCAGAAATACGGCATTAACCTTGTCTGACATATTATATAACCATAGGCTTATTAATTGAGTGTTTGCCCAAGCAAACAAAGTATGAAATAGAGTACGTATACTTACCCATAATCTTATATATATATTAGAAGTCCAAACCGGAGAACTAGAAGTTAACGCCTCAAAGATATCTTTAAAACTACTCATTTCGAAATAATAATAACCTATTATCCAATGTGTAAAGATAGTAATAAAACTAAGGGTAAAAAGATATACTAATCCTCTTATATATCCTTCTCTTCTATCTTTACTAAGAACCCAGAAACCAAAAATTAGTGCTGGCACAAATAAAGAACCAAGCACTTCCATAAAAATACCTATGCTATGTAACAAAGCCACATATATGGGGAATCTTAATATATCTTTTTCTGGTACTTTAAAAAGCAACAATATTGCCGAAAGCATAAAAAATAAACAAAGTATATTATTAACAGATTCTATACTAAAAAACCAATAACCATAAGAAAAAGCAAAAAAAATAGACCCTACAAGAGATATTTTTTTATCTTTAAAAATAGTCTTAATTAAGAAATAGAAGATAATTACACCTCCTGCACCAAATATCGAACTCAATATCTGTAAAGGATACATTCCTCCTTTCTGCCAACCAAATAATTTCCAGATTTTATAATATCCGCAGGCCAAAAGTGGATAAAATACATCCTTTAACCTTCTGAAATACAAATCCCTCTCCAACCACCATGAATTCTCATTGGCATCCTGACCATGCCCCAGATGCATACGACACCTCATAGGAAATGAACAATATACAGTAAGGATAAATAAAAAGAGAATAATGAGACCTAGAATTTCTTTAGGAGGAGTATTTTTTACAGACATATTTTCCACTCTAAATATTTATATTAACTGTTTCAAAATTTGAAAATAAATCTTGATAAAATATGCACGGCTTTAAAAATGAATTCTTTTCTTAAAATCAACTTTAAGTGTTTTATTATGTACTTTAATCTAAAGTAAAATCTCAAATATGCCAACTTCTGAATACGTACAATCTTCTCTGGTGTAAATCCATTATCAACATAGGCTGGTACAGGAGAATGCCCTGAATAATTATCCCAATCTTCACTAACTGTCCCTTTCCTAAATGCTAAATTCCTTAAAATTGTATTTGGATAAGGAACAAAAAGCGAGAACGACACTCCATCTAATGGTAAAGAGACGGCAAATCTTATCGTATCATTCATTTCATTTATAGTCTCAGTAGGAGCTCCCAATATAAATGCACCATATAAATTGAAATTCATTTTTTTTATCATATTTATTACATTTATAAGTTTATCTCTTTTATCTCTTTTCTGATATAAATTCAATATCCTATCAGAGCTACTTTCAATACCGATATATATATTTTTACAACCTGCCCCTCTCATTGCTCTCAATAATTCACTATCTAAGCTATCTATCTTAACACTACAACCCCATTCTACTGTAATCCTATTATTTATTATTCTTCTGCATATCTCCATAACCCTATTTCGGTCAAAGGCAAAGTTATCATCCTCAATAGAGATAAATTTTACCTTATACTCATCCGTTAAGATCCTCATCTCATCAACCACAAAAGCAGGAGAATGCCCTCTCCATCGCCTGCCAAATATACTCTGCTGGCAAAAACTACATCTAAAAGGACAACCCCGACTGGTAATCATGGATGTAGCCAATCTATGAGGGCTCCTAGTAGGTGCATGATGATACAATCTTAAGCTCTTTAATAATTCTCTCTTGGGAAACGAAAAGATATCAATATTATCTTCAAATTCTCTGGGGTAATTTGCTATAATATTGCCCTCTTTCCTATAATATATACCTTTAATAGAACTCAGGCTTTTTTTCTCTTCTACAGTTTTTGCTACTTCTCTGATGGTATGCTCACCTTCATTTATAACGGCGATATCCAAATCTTCGCATTCCAATATAGTCTCATATGGCCTACTGGATACATGAGCGCCTCCCAAAATAGTTGTAATATTTCTATCTATTCTTTTTATCATATAGATAATCTTACAAGCTGATTTGTAAGATGCTGTCGTTGAGGTTATACCTACTATCGCCGGAGAGAAATCTATAATCTCCTTCTTAATCTCATTAAAACGTATCCTCTCAGCAGCAGCATCTATTATCTTAACCTTATGTCTATCTTTCAATAAAGCCGTAGCTAAGTAACATAATCCTAAAGGAGGAAGTATAGGTGCGCCATAAGAATAAATATTATAAATCTCTTTAGTTAATTTTGGAGGATTTATAAGTAATACGTTCACAAGAATATCTCTTTAATTCTTCTTAGAATATAACAGAAATGTCTCCATGATTTTATCTCCTTTAATATATTAATAAATACTCGTGGCTGTAGATAAAAACTTAATGATGCTATTCTCTGTAGCCATTTTAGTCTTATTGAAGAAATATAAGGATGCGAATTTAATGTAGATTTATTTAATAAATAATTATCCCAAACGCAATTATCAAGATTTTTATCTTTATTAAGCTCTCTAAATATCTCCGAGCCAGGTAGCGGGAAAAAATTAGCAAAACAGGCTCTATCTAAGTTTAAATCTTTAGAAAACCTGATAGTCTCATATATATCACTAATGCTTTCTGTAGGATAACCCAATATAAAAAAACCAGTAATTTTAATTCCTATTTTTTGACATATATCTATAACCTTTCTTACCGTTTCTTTTGAAATATTCTTCTTCATATGCTTCAATATCTTCTCTGAGCCAGACTCGATGCCAATGGCAATAGAATAACAACCGGCCTCTTTCATAACTCTCAATAATCCATAATCTAAAGTATCAGCCCTAAGTCCATTTGGACAACTCCAATTGATATTTATTCTATTATTAATCAATCCCTCGCAAAATTCTAAAGCATATGCTCTATCAAATGTAAAGTTATCATCCTCAATATGAATCTCCCTTATTCTATACGACTCAATTAGTAATTTAATCTCCTGCAATACATGCTTTAAACTTCTATATCTAAGCTTTCGTCCAACAATAGAAACAGCGGCACAAAACGTACAGAAGAAAGGACACCCTCGAGAGGTTATTATAGGTGCCGAGGGGAACTCCTTAACAAATACTCCATGAGGAAAAGGAGGATACATTTTAGGATTAATGAGATCCCAAGCAACCCAGTCAAAATCATCGATATTATCA
>JAOZPD010000074.1 GCA_029932935.1 Candidatus Omnitrophota bacterium
ACAAAGGTTAAACAAATCTGATAGCCGATACCCTGGGCACCTCCGGTCACAAAAGCAACCTTTCCCTTAAGTCTCATGGCTCTCCTCCTTCTCTCTGTCAATCTGGATGTCAGCTTTATGTTCAATATTCATTACCTGTACACCAGAATCGATCTTACGAATTAATCCCTTAAGTACTCTACCTGGCCCAATCTCAAAGAACTCCCCGACACCCTGTGCAATCATAAATCTTACCGAGCTTTCCCAAAACACAGAATGTGTTATCTGCTTAATCAGGTTATCCCTTATTTTATCAGGATTCTCTTCGGGTAGCGCCGTAACATTACTCACTACAGGCGTATTCGGTTTTTTTATATCTATATCGCTTAATATCTCTGCTAATCTTTGAGCGGCTGAATGCATAAAAGAAGAGTGAAACGCTCCGCTAACCTCTAAATTAATAACCCGCTTAGCGCCGCGCTTTAAAGCCATCTCGGCTGCCTTGATTATTGACTCCGGGGAACCGCTGATAACCACCTGACCAGGACAATTCAAATTGGCAATCTCCACCCCCGACTCACGGCTAATATCCCTTATAATCTCTAACCCCAGCCCTAAGACAGAAGACATCTTTCCTGGGTTTTGCTTAGCGGCCTCCTCCATAAACCTCGCCCTGGCAGCAACTAAACGAAGACCATCCTCAAAGGTCAATGCCCCTGCAGCAACCAGGGCTGTATATTCCCCCAGGCTTAATCCTGCCATATAGCTGACCCCTGAAAGCCCTAAACCAGAAACAGACCTAAGGGCCATTAAGACAGCGTAGCTTGTAGTAAATATCGCTGGTTGACAGTTTATCGTCCTGGTCAGTATATCCTCCGGGCCCTCAAAACATAATTTAGATAACGAAAAACCTAAAATCCTATCGGCTGTATTAAAAACCTCTCTGCTTTCTGCAAAGGCCTCATAAACATCCTTGCCCATACCTACATATTGCGCCCCCTGGCCGGGAAAAACAAAAGCCCTCATCTGGCTACTCCTGTGTTACGGTCTCTAATTCAACCAAGCCCTCTCTCGCCTCTCTGGATTCCGGATATATCTCCAGCGCTCTTAGTAATTCATTCTTGGCTTCTGAATATTTACCCATCAGTTTATACACTATCCCGCTCCTTATGTAAGCGGGGGTAAAATCAGGGTTAATCTTCTTTGCCTTATTGAAATAATACAATGCCTTTTCGTATAACCCACGCTGACTATAATAAATACCCAATTCTGTATTAACACGTGCTGAATTCGGGAAAACCTCAAGTGCCTGCAGATACATCTTCTCTGCTTCAGCGTATTGCTTTTTCTCATTATAAGATCGAGCCAAATAAATAGAAGCGATGACAAAAGAGTAAGGCTTGAATATGTGTGGATCTCGCGAAAGTGACAATACGGCATTAAACTCCTTATTCGCCTCCTCAGTATTGCCATACCTTAACAATGCTACACCTAAACCAGAATGAGCCGTTACGCTGGCAGGATATCTCTCACAGGCTGTAGAAAATAACACTACATCGTTCTTCCAGATGACATTACCGGAAACAGTAAATATTAAGAAATAGATAAAGCACGAGAAAACCAATACACGCCTCAAGATTAACATATGAGGCAAGAGCCTTGAGTGGATATCCCATATCTTCACCAGAAGAAAGCCCAATAATAAAGAGAACCCCAACATGGCAATGTATAAGTAACGATACGCCAGGTAGATTCTTGTAGAATATATAAAATTATTCATCGGGAAGAACCAGATAAAAAACCAAGAGATGGCAAAGGAAATCTCTCTTTGTGTTTTTCTCTTTTTTAATATTATATAAACAGAGACTAAGATTACAATAACAGCTAAAATAACCTCTAAATACCCTACGGAAATCTGCCCTAATATAATAACTAAATCCTTAGGGAACAATATATCCTTTAGATATATGCCTAAAGCGTTTAACATTGTAATAAAATTATAGAATAACTCCCCATACGAGACTGCGACCTTCGCTATCCTTTGCTGAGGTGAGAATACACACAGATAAATAAATATATAGGAGGCTGCGAGCAAAAGATACAGAAGATAGGCCTTGTTGCCTCTGAGTATCTTTATCAATCCACTGTCTTCATAGAAGGCGTCGCAGATTACCAAGATTAAAGGCAGAATCAAAGAAACCTCTTTGGAAAGGACTGCCAGCAAAAAAGAAATCAAAGACAATAACAGAATTGTCCATCTATGTCTAACGGCAGCAGTCTTATATCTAAAATATAATATAATGGAGGATAATGAGAATAGAAACGCTAATATATTTGGCCGAAAGGCAGTGCAATTCAAAACCTCTGCGTTAACCGGATGTATACCAAATAGCATAGCCGAAAAAAAAGAGAATCTATCATTATTGAACATGAGATTAAGTAACATATAGACTAAAATAACGTTTACTATATGAAGTAAGATATTTGTAAGTCTGTATCCCCAAGCATGCAGTTTAAATAAAGAGTAATTTAAAAAGTAACTTATGGTTGCTATAGGCCGATAGGTAGCCTCACAAGCTCCAATATTATATGCCCCTACATTAAACGCCATCTCCATAGGATGACTCAGATATGCTCGATTGAACAACAGAGGGAAATTCTTCCATGATTTAACAAAATCATTTTCATAGATTACACAAAAATCATCATAAATAAAATCACCAAGAAGAGAGTTGGCATAAGCGATGAATATTATAACCACTATCAAAAGAATATGCCTTTTCATAGAGTATACTTTATCTTAAGTAATGTATAAGCCGTATCCAGCACCTTTGCCAAATTTAATTTTGAACGCCCCTTGCTCCGCGCTCTAAATATAATAGGGATTTCTTTTATCTTAAAACCCTTTTCCTGAATTCTAAGATTGACCTCCTCAATAATCGATGGGCCCGTAGACCTCAGATTATCCAGATCGATATTCTCCAGAACACGCTTCTTAAAACAGCGGAATCCTGAGGTAGCATCTCGGATGTTTATACCCAATATAAAATGACAGAAGACTCGAGCAAGGGTACTCAGGTATCTCCTTAATATATTGGCACCAACAACTCGGCCATCGTTAACCATTCTGGAGCCGATAACTACGTCGTAATCACCGATATTCTTCAATAACTCAGGTATATATTTGGGGTCGTGTGAGAAATCTGCATCCATCTCAATCACGCAATCGACATTCTGCCTTATAGCATATTTAAATGCAGTCACGCCCGCTGAGCCTCTTCCGCGTCTATTATATCTATGAAGAACCGATAATCGTGGGTTTGTCTTAACAAGCCTATCAACTATCTCTCCAGTAGAATCAGAAGAATTATCATCTATTACCAGAATACGAATCTCAGGGTTGAGATTTAATATCCGATTAATCAAAGCTTCAATATTATCGCGCTCATTATAGGTGGGGATAAGCACTAACGCTCGCATTCGGCAAAGACTTTCTGTACTGCCGCGAAGACATCCTCCGGCTGAATCAAATCCATACAGTTAACTTCTTTTTTACATTGCATTTTATAACATGGGCGACAATCTGCAGGGGAGATCACCTTAACCCCCCTGCCATAAAGTTCTATTTCCTGTTCACATGTGGGACCAAAGAGAGAGACGGTCAGCCTTTTAAGAGCAATTGCTATATGCAAGGCAGTGGTATCAGCACTAACCACCAACGAACAGGTATCGATAAGGGCAGCGAATTGTGTAATATTATGATCGCAACCGGCATTATATGCCAGGCCTCTCACCTGCGAGATGATCCGTTCGTTACGCAGGGCCTCGCGCTGTCCTCCCAACAAAATAACATCCATATTTGTATTATTGCGTATTAACCGTATGAGTTCTACAAAACCAGACTCTGTCCAGGATTTATTGGCAAAGCGACCCCCCGCACCTGTATTCAATCCGATAATGGCGCCCCTTTTACTACCCAGGCCAATCTTATTTAATATGCTGCTGGCATATTCCTTATCATCATCAGATATATTCAAGATATATTCATCATTCTTATACTCTAGCCCGCACATCTCAAATATAATCTGTTGATAAGTCTTTTTATTTTTTCTAAATTTAAGCTCATCGGATAGGCCTAACTCCCAGGCGTAATTACTTTCCTTATTTAAGGGGATTACATTTCCTGTTTTTGGGTCAAGACCGAAACCAATCTTTTTTCTCCCTTCTATCTGATTAACTAACCCCAGTGCCGCTGTCTCTTTATCCAGGCTAATTATTATATCGAATCTCTCTGTTTTTAATCTCTCAATATCGGGCAAGCCATAAACTAATAACCGATCGATATAATCATTCCTTTTTAATAAATCTACGGCCTCTGGATTAGTAATCCAGGTAATAAAACTAACGGGATATCTCCTTTTTAACCCGAATAAAATTGGGGTTGTCCTCAGAACATCGCCTACTGCCGCTAATTTAATAATCAGGATTTTTGTACCTTGGGGTTGGTATTTTGGGCAGGCTAAACAGGTAGCATTATACGAACAGGGAACGTCTCCTCTAAAATTCCGGCAATCCAAGCGCACATACATTTTCCTTCGCATTCGCCACACCATTTACGTGACTCTAAACATAGTAAACTGCGGAGCATTTCCCTATATGGAGGACTCACCACCTAACTACACAAGCGCCCCAAACTAAGCCTCCGCCAAAAGCATCCAGAAGGACTATATCCCCCTTCTTGATGCAATTACTCTTTACTGCCTCATAGAGAGCAGTTGCCGTTGATGCTGAAGACATATTGCCATACCTGTCAATATTGAGAAAAATCTTTTCCTTGGGTAAATTTATTTTTTTTGCCATACTTAAGAGTATTCGTGTATTTGCCTGATGGGGAATTACCCAATCTACATCCTTGCTCTCAAGACCGGCCAACTTAAGTACCTGTAAGGCTGCCTCAGACATAATCTTAACTGCGAATTTAAACAGTTCGTTACCGCGCATCTTAATATAATGCATCCGCATATCAATACTCCTATGAGAGGCAGGATGACGAGATCCGCCACCAGGCAACATCAACAAGTTACTCAAAGAGCCGTCGCTGCCTAAATAGGTAGACAGTATTCCGCCTGAACTTACCGGCGCCAAGACAGCAGCGCCTGCACCATCTCCAAACAGCACGCAGGTATTTCTATCTTTCCAATCGGTAATAGAAGATAACACCTCACTCCCGATTATCAAGGCATTCTTATAGGTGCCCCTGGCAATAAATTGTTGGGCAATAACTAAAGCATATACAAAACCGGCACAGGCGGCAGAGACATCGAAACACACTGCCCTTCTGGCTCTTAATGCGCTCTGCACAAAACAAGCTGTGGATGGAAATTGCATATCAGGAGTAATGGTGGCTACGATAATTAACTCCACATCAGCTGAACAAATCTTAGCGTCCTCTAAGGCCTCTCTTGCTGCATTTATCGCTAAATCACTGCATGCCTGACCATGGGCAGCTAAACGCCTGGTCTTTATGCCCGTTCGGGTAGTAATCCACTCATCAGAGGTATCTACCTTTTTCTCCAAATCAAGATTAGTCAAAACTTTCTTTGGTAAATATTCACCTACCCCTATTATGCCTACTCTCTTCATCTTAATTATTATTAATCTGACAACTATATAATCTGATATCTGGGATACTGCGGATTATCTGAATTGCAATCAAGAGGTTCCCGATCTTGAGATTAACTCCACAATTCTATCATTTACCCCGCACTCCACCTCTTCCTTCGCCCTACGAATAGCATTCTTTATTGCCATAGCATCAGAGCGCCCATGACCGATAATTACCACACCATTAATACCCAATAACACCGCCCCTCCATATTCAGAATAGTCTATCTGTTTTTTAAGCTGCGCGAAACTTGCGTTCAGCAGGCTGGCGCCAATCATACCCAGAACACTTTTCTTTAAATGGCGTCTAAAAAATGCATAAACTGTCTCAGCCAGGCTCTCTGAAACCTTAAGCGCCACATTGCCGACAAATCCATCACAAACAATGATATCGCACTTGCCGGAGAAAAGATCTTTGCCTTCAACATTACCAACAAAATTTAAGCGGCTATCGGAAAGTAAATGATGCGTCTCTCTCACAAACTCCGTCCCCTTACTCTCCTCCTCTCCTATATTTAAAAGCCCCACTGACGGCTCAGGCCTATTCAATA
>JAOZPD010000015.1:0-6998 GCA_029932935.1 Candidatus Omnitrophota bacterium
CTACTTCGAGAGATATCCGATTGTATTTTAGTTATTGATAAGGGTAGACTCTGCAAAGCAATTAATAGAGATTTATCTATATCGACATAGGATTCAGAATGTAAGGAGTGAGTTAATTTAACTTGCAATTTGAATAGGTGCCAGATATAATATTTGGACTGCAATTTATTGTTATTCTGAGCGAGCAGATTGCTATAATATGATTTACGGTGTGCGGTTACTTATCATATATGACGCCAATGAGGATAGAGAGAATGTTCCGGTTGCCGGTTCCGGCATAGTAGTTATTACTAAGAAAATAATTAAATTATGATTAGGAAGGCTCAGATTGAGGATGTGGCGGAGATACAGGCCCTCATAAACCAGTTTGCTAAACAGGAGTTAATGTTACCGAGGTCTTTATCCGAGCTCTACGAATCCCTGCGTGATTTTTGGGTCTATCAGCAGGGGAAACGGATAATTGCCTGTTGTGCGTTGCATGTGGCCTGGAAAGATTTGGCTGAGATACGCTCTTTAGCCGTGAAGAGTATATATCAGAAAAGGGGGATTGGTAGCAGGTTAATTGATGCAGCTATCAACGAGGCCAGAGAGCTGGGTTGTAGATCTATATTTGTTTTGACTTATATTCCCGATTATTTTAAGAGGCATGGTTTTCGTAAGATAGATAAGGATAGATTACCTCATAAGGTATGGGCTGAATGTATTACCTGTCCGAGGTTTCCTCATTGTAATGAGGTGGCGTTGATTAAGAGATTGTAGCGAAAGGAGTTGAATGATGGATTATTTGTTAACAGAAGAACAGGTAATGATCAAGGAATTGGCGGCAAGGATTGCAGAGGATAAGATTAGGCCAATAGCAGCGGAGCTGGATAAAACCGAACAGTTTCCCAGAGAGATTATTAATATTCTGGCTCAATCAGATTTGTTCGCTATATTTATACCTGAGGAATTCGGAGGTACTCTTCAGCTACAAGACGGTCGCATGGTAGGGGGTGTTTTGGATTTATGCCTGGCCACAGAGGAGCTTTCTAAGGCCTGTGGTGGGGTTGCTGTTTGCTATGCAGCCTCAGCCCTGGGCACATTTCCTATCTTAATTTATGGGACCCAGGAGCAAAAAAAGAAATATTTACCCAGTTTGGCGAAGGGTGAGAAGCTGGCTGCTTTTGGTCTTACAGAACCCGAGGCAGGCTCAGATGCCTCAGCAATTAAAACAACAGCAAAGAAGGAGGGCAATTCTTATATCTTAAACGGTACAAAGCATTTTATCACTAACGGTGCAGAGGCGGAGATTTATGTAATAATAGCTATGACCGATAAATCAAAAGGAGCCAGAGGAGCATCTGCCTTTATTGTAGAAAAGGGGACCCCCGGATTTAGCTTTGGTAAGAAAGAGGATAAGATGGGGATACGGGCTTCGATAACAAGTGAGTTGATATTTAACGATTGTAAGATTCCCAAGGAGAATCTCCTAGGGAAGGAGGGGATGGGATTTATTGCCACTATGAGAACATTTGATATGTCCAGGCCGGGTGTTGCTGCTCAGGCATTAGGGATTGCCCAGGGCGCGCTTGACCTGACGGTCAGATATGCCAAGGAGCGGCATCAGTTCGGTAAGTCTATATCGAGTTTTCAAGGCATTCAGTGGATGTTGTCTGATATGGCAACTCAGATAGAGGCAGCACGGGCGCTTGTTTATTCTACTGCCCGGATGATTGACGCAGGCAGGGGCAGCGTGGCCAAGGAATCGGCTATGGCTAAACTATTTGCTTCAGATACGGCTATGCGCGTTACTACTGATTGCGTGCAGATCTTTGGAGGGTACGGATACATGAGGGATTATCCCATAGAAAAATATATGCGCGATGCTAAAATTACACAGATTTACGAGGGTACGAATCAAATCCAGAGGAATATTATTGCATTACAGTTAATAAAAGAGATGGTTAAATAATACCTGGATTAACAGCGTTAAAAATTTAATTTTTTTGAAGATGGAGATTATTGTTTGTATAAAACAGGTCCCAGAGACTACTGAGGTGAAGATTAATCCTGATACAAATACCTTAATTCGCGAGGGGATAAAGTCAATTATTAATCCTTTTGATATGTATGCTATTGAGGAGGGATTACGGCTGAAGGAGAGATTTGGCGGAAGGGTTAGGGTAATATCTATGGGGCCGCCTCAGGCCGAGAGTGCCTTGCGTGAGGCAATCTCTATGGGTTGTGACGAGGCCATATTGTTAAGTGACCGTGCTTTTGCCGGTAGCGATACGTGGGCTACAAGTTTTGTGTTGGCTTCTGCTATAAAGAAGATGGGGAGCTTTGATATTATACTTTGCGGAAAGCAGGCCTCTGATGGAGATACAGCCCAGGTTGGCCCGGGGATATCTAGCCATCTGGATATTCCTCAGGTAACATATGTGAAGAAGATTGAGAGTATAGATAATGGGATATCGCGTGTAGAGAGGATGACAGAGGAGGGTTATGAGGTAATCGAGTTACCGTTACCCGCATTATTTACTGTGGTTAAGGAGATAAATGAACCCCGCATTCCCAGTTTACGAGGAATGATGAAGGCAAGATCGGCAAAGATTACTTTATGGGGTATAGGTGAGATTGGTATTGAGTCCGCTGCCGTGGGTTTAAGCGGTTCTCCTACTCGCGTGGTGCGTATATTCACTCCTCCCCCCCGGAAGGGAGGACAGATTTTTCACGGTGAGACGAGTGAAGTGGTGGATAGATTAGTACAATTAGTCAAAGACGAAATCTAATACATATATATTATGTCTATTAAGGTATTAATTGATAAATGTACAGGTTGTAATCTATGTGTCAAGAGTTGTCCATTTGGGGCAATACGTATTATAAATAAAAAGGCAGTAATAGAGTTAAGTCAGTGTACTCTTTGCGGAGCATGCGTTACTGCCTGTAAGTTGGCGGCTATTAAACTGGACAAACCGGCAACTGAGCTGGCAGGAAACGACAAAATTCCCAAGATAGATGATTATAATGGAATATGGGTTTTTGCCGAACAAAAGAAAGGTAAGGTTCAACCTGTGGTTTTTGAGTTATTATCCAAGGCAAGAGAGTTGGCAGAGAGATTAAGCACAGAGGTCTCAGCCGTGCTTTTAGGATATCAACTGGATGATGAAGCGCAAAATCTTATCTGGCAGGGGGCCGATAAGGTTTATATTGTGGATAATGAGAGATTGATTAATTTCCAGGATGAGCCGTATACTAATATATTAACAGCATTGATTAAGAAATATCGGCCTCAAATTGTACTGTCTGGCGCTACCTCTATCGGCCGCTCCCTGATTTCGCGCGTAGCGATCAAGATACATACTGGCTTAACCGCTGATTGTACGGGCTTGGATATCGACCCGGAGAAAAAAATATTATTGCAGACCCGTCCGGCCTTTGGCGGTAATATTATGGCGACAATTATTACTCCCAATCATCGCCCCCAGATGGCTACTGTTAGGCATAAGGTTTTTCCGGCAAACCCACCCGATAAGGACAGAAAGGGAAAAATCATCCGCGAAGAGATAGAAGATGGGCATATTGTTAGTCGGGCACGATTATTGGATATTGTAGAAGAGTTAGAATCAACGGTCAATCTGACCGAGGCAGATATTATTGTCTCGGGGGGGCGCGGTATGGGTGATGGCAAGAATTTCGCTCTGCTGGAGGAGTTGGCTAAGGTGTTGAATGCAGCAGTAGGCGCATCGCGGGCAGCAGTAGATGCAGGCTGGATGCCTTATTCTCATCAGGTGGGTCAGACAGGGAGGACGGTTTGCCCTAAGATATATATTGCCTGTGGAATCTCCGGACAGATTCAGCATTTGGTAGGAATGCAATCCTCAAAGGTAATTATCGCTATTAATAAAGACGCAGATGCACCCATATTCAAGATTGCTACTTACGGTATTGTTGGTGACCTTTTTGAGATAGTCCCAGCGCTAACAAAAAGATTTAAAGAGATTCTTAAATCTTCTAATGAATCTTAGTAACACCGCCACAAAATCAATCTTCATATTAAATTCAAGCAACCATATCTTAATCCTAATTTTCTAAATATACCTCCGAAGTCTTTGTATATTTTGCACCTTTTTACATATAATAGATAATTATTGCATATTTATGTTAAAAAATGTAAATATTTTCCTTGACTGCTCCAGTATTTTATGTTATATTTCTACTCAATTAGAGAGAAAGGGGTAATTATCCATCGATATGATGAGTAGAGAGACCCTGATGACCATAACCGAATTAGCTGATTATTTAAAGGTAACCAGGCGCACTATTTATGATTGGTTAAAGAATAAGAAGATACCGGCAGTAAAACTCGTTGGTCAGTGGAGATTTAAAAAGGATAAGATTGACGAATGGTTGGATAGCCAGATAGAGATTAATTAAATACTGTAAAAAAAGGGGGGGGTATGTTTTTGAAAGAGTTAGAGTTAGTTGGTTTTAAATCTTTTCCCGAAAGGACTATACTTAAATTTGAGCCCGGCATTGCTGCTATCGTAGGGCCAAACGGTTGCGGAAAGAGCAATATTTTCGATGGGATCCGCTGGGTCTTAGGAGAGCAGTCCACAAAGGCATTGCGCAGCATGAAGATGGAAGACGTCATATTTAATGGCGCAGACGGAAAGGCTTCTTTAGGAATGGCCGAGGTGACCCTTACCTTTTCTAATAAATCAAGAAGGCTTGGTTTTGATAGCGATGAGGTTGAGATATCGCGTCGTATCTTTCGCTCAGGAGAGAGTCAGTATCTGCTAAATAAGACACCTGTTCGTCTAAAGGATATAACAGAATTATTTATGGGTACTGGCATAGGGGCGGAGAGTTATTCGCTGGTCGAGCAGGGGAAGATTGATTTAATATTGAGCAATCGTCCGGAAGAACGAAGATTAATATTTGACGAGGCCAGCGGGATAACGAGATATAAAGCCCAAAAAAGAGAAACGCTGCGTAAATTGGAGGAGACAGAGCAGAATCTATTGCGCATTAATGATATTATTACTGAAGTCAGAAGAGAGATAAATTCTTTAGAAAGACAGGCTAACAAAGCAAGGCGCTATAAGGAGACATTTGAGGATTTAAAGAATAAAGAAATAGAACTCGCCAATATAGAGCTTCAAGAGACGCAGAGGCAGAAGCAGAATTTATTCAATCAGATAAATACCTCTCAGAATGAAGTTGATTCATACGATAAACAGATGCGCAGAATCAACGAAGAGATTTCCCTGCGAGCAGAGAATATGCATAAGTTAGAGAGAGAGATTTCTCATTGTCACGATAAGCTTATAAATATCGATAATCTGATTAATAACAATACTCAGCGTATCCAGATAGATGAAGAGAGAATAAATGAATCGGTGTTGCGTATTGCGGACCTGAAGAATCAATTGGAAATGGCTAAAGAGCGTATCAATGAGGCAGAAAGGAATCTGGAGAATTTCCAGAAGGAATATAATGAATTAAAAGATGGTATTAAGGAAAAGGAGTCTCTTCTGTCGGATAAAGAAAAGGAATACCAGTCCGCAATATCCAACATTAAGTCTTGCCAGGAAAAGATAAAGCATAACAGGAATCAGATACTGGATTATGCGGCAAGCATCTCGCGTATAAAAAACGAGATTACAGATTTACAGGCCAACCTTAAAAGCCATATCCTGAGAAAGAAGCGCCTCGATATAGAAAACGTAAAAACTAAAGAAGAGCGAGATAAAATAACCCAGTCTCTCAATCAGCAACTCGATCAATTGGAGGGGATAAAATCAGAACTGAATCAAATAAGAGATAAACAGAATCAGTTGAAGATGGGGCTTGCTGGCGAGACTGAATCACAGCGAAGTTTGTTAGAAGATATAAAGTCTTTAGAGAATGAGAAGATTGTTCTTCAATCCCAGCGTGATTTTCTCCAGGAGTTAAGGCTTAAGTACGATGGTATAAATCAATCATTAGACGCGATTGTTTATCTTGATAGGATGCCCAGCGAGAAGACGACGGGTATCATAGTTAAGGTAAGCGAGTCACCCGTAGAGATAAATAGTCAAGAGAAGCTTCATCAGAACCTTAAATTTAGACTTCGCGGTGAAGCAAAGCCGATGCCCTTGGAAACGGAGACCATTACAGAGAAGATAGAGCAGATTTCTCGGCAGATAGAGCAGAAGCAGATTGAGCGGGGATTGATTCAAGAGAGGATTCAGGAGTTAAGTAAGGCTTTGCAGGAGTCTTCCCAAAAGGAAAGAGAACAAGAGATGCTTCTGGGCGGGAAGGATTTACAGGTTAAAAATCTGAGAGAGCAATTAAATAAGATAACTCAGGAATACGAGGTAATTAGTTTAGAATCGGAGGAGTTAGAGGAGCGTATCCGCCATCTTAATAATAGTCAATCTCAATTGGAGAGAAGGTTATCCGAGGTAGGTGAGTCTCAAAAGAAGGCGGAAGAGGAGGTGAATAATCTGGAAAACGCAATCTCCGAATTCCGTTCTTCAAGGGAGCGCATCCTTATTGAGATAACCCAGATTAAGACTGAAATAGAAAATCAAAATACTCGTCTTCTACAGCAGGAGAAGACCCAGAGCTTTTTGGAGATTACCTATCAGGAGAGCAAACGTCTCTATCAGCGTTATCTGGACGAGGTTGAGCAGTCGGAGTTTAAGATTAAGCAATTATCCGAAGAGATCGAAGGTTTAAAAAAGCAGAATATTCAAGCCAGTGAGGATAGAACTAAATGGTCTGATGAGCAGGAGAGAAGAAGGGGGGAGTTTGAGAGATTGAGTGTTTTGCAGAACGAGGATAATAGTAAGCTACTCGAATGCAATCAAAACATAGAGAGGTTAAAAAAGGAGATTTATGATTATCAGATGGACGTTAAGGAATTGGATTTTAAACAGATAAGTATACGCGATAGAATAAATCAAGTTTACAAGGTTAATCTGCCTGAGAGTAGCAATCAAGCACCCAATTCTACAGAGCAGGATAAA
>JAOZPD010000015.1:7008-20803 GCA_029932935.1 Candidatus Omnitrophota bacterium
TATTACTTGTTAAGATTGCGGAACTTAAAGAGAAGATAGATTCATACGGTACGGTTAATCTGATTGCTATTGAGGAATACGAGGAGTTAAAGAAGCGGTATGATTTTCTCAATCAGCAACAAAGCGATTTAAATCAAGCAAAGCATTCTCTAAACGAAGCAATCAATAAAATTAACCGCGTGACTAAACAGATGTTCTTGGATACCTTTAAGAGGATTCAAGCCGAATTCCGTAATTATTTCCGTTTACTCTTTGGAGGAGGTGAAGCCGAGATTGTATTGACAGATGAGTCTAATATATTGGAATCAGGGATTGACATTATCTGTCGTCCTCCTGGTAAAAAACTTCAAAGTGTGCTTGCTCTTTCAGGGGGAGAGAAGGCACTCTCAGCAGTAGCGCTGCTGTTTGCAATCTTTAAGGTGAAACCAGCTCCCTTCTGCGTGCTTGATGAGATAGATGCTGCCCTGGATGAAGTAAATATCGGACGTTTTAGCGGAATCTTACAGGAGTTTGCTAAATATTCGCAATTTTTGGTAATTACCCATAATAAAAGGACAATCGCTAATGCGGACGTTATGTATGGAATCACCATGCAGGAACCGGGTGTTTCAAAAATAGTCTCGGTAAAATTTTCTTAGTAGAAGGTCAGCACTTCCAGGCTAACTTTAGAAGCGGTAAGTTGCAGTAATTAACCCGCGGTTTGTCTTGGCGTCTTCAAGAAAAAGATAGTGATATGATAACCAATGCTGTTTTCAAAATTCTTCATAACAGGTTATATTCTTCCCCTTCTCCTTAGCAATATAGAGTCGATGGTCAGCTACAGCAATTAACTCTGAGTTTGTCTCGGAATCCTCAGGGAAGGTAGCAATTCCCAGGCTTACAGTGATTTTCTTGTTAGGCATAATTTCTTCCTGTGCAAAATTGTGTTCATCTATAATCTGCCGTAGACGTTCCCCGATAATCAATGCTTCTTTTTTATTGGTTTGTGGAAGTATGATTGCAAACTCCTCTCCTCCATAGCGAGCCACCCAGTCCATCTTACGCGAATAGTCACTAAGTAAATGCGCCAATTCCTTTAAAATTCTATCTCCAGCCTGGTGTCCTAATCTATCATTGTATATTTTAAAATTATCCATATCCAGCATAATTAAACTCAATGTTCCCTTATTGATTTTAGCTTTTTCTATTTCACTCTGAAGGAGATGTTGAAAATAACCATGGTTCCATAGGCCTGTTAACGAATCAGAGTTACTGCGGATGATTGCTTGTTCATAAAGCTGCGAGTTTTCAATAGCTAATCCTGCCTGGTTGGCTAGCATAATAAACATCCGCATGTCATCCTGCGAGATAGGGCGTTTAGTGAATATGTTATCGCTGATAATTACTCCGTTAACCTTGTCTTTTGCTTTCAGGGGTACAATTGCTGCCTCTTGAGTCTTGAGAATTTGAATAAGTGGGTCGTGACGATAATTATCGATTGTTTGAGCAGTAAGATGCAGGGGGAATCCTTCCAATGCCACTACACTTAAGAGATTATTTTTATCATTAAGAGGAAACCTTAGGCGTTTAACCTGCTGGTTAAAATGTGATTCCAGGGCATAATTAGAAGATTTAAATGCATTAACCAGGTCTTCTAAATTCATTCTCTGTTGCTCTATCTGTTTCCATATGCGATTCGCTTCCTCTCCAGTATCTGGCCCTATCCCCATCTTACCTTCAATAAATGAGTCCTTTTGATTGACCAGGAAAAGCATTGCTCGATTAAATCCCAATCCGGCATGTGCTGTGACTCCAGTAAGAATTATATATAGTATCTCATCCAGCTTCAAGGTTGTACGCATAGCATTCGAGATCTCATAGAGGATGTTTAATTCTGTTTTAGTTTTATTCAGTTCTTGTTTCAATCTATTTATTTCGTCCATCATATAAAAAAATCTAACACATTTTTATATAGATGTCAACATCATATAAATTTATCTTATATCTTATCTGAATCTTTTAATCGAGATTTGAGACATTCACATACATATTAAGGAGATTTTTACTTGCCCCTCAGGATAATAATGCTATAATAAAAAGCCAAAAGATTTTATAATAGATTATATGAAATAGAAATATGAATGAGATTATTAGTAAATTAAGGCAACGGGCAAAGAATCAACTTAGAACTATCGTCTTGCCAGAAGCGGAAGATGCGCGCATAAGAGAGGCAGCAGTCATAGCAGAGAGGGAGAGGATTGCCAGGATTTTGTTATTGACTCCCGACAGGATAGACGACTCACTTAAAGAGAAATATGCACAGATCTTTTATGAACTCCGCAGGCATAAAGGAGTATCGCTGCAGGATTCCAGGAGGATGATGTTGCATCCTCTTTATTATGCAGCGATGATGGTCAGGCAGGGGGCTGCGGATGGCTTCGTTGCCGGCGCTCATCATGCTACGCCGGATGTAGCACGCGCGGCAATTCATTGCCTGGGGGTTACCTCGCGATTAAAGATGGCCTGTAGCTGTTTTATTATGGTACTGCAGGATACAAATTGGGGAGAGAACGGTGTATTTATCTTTGCTGATTGCGGTATCATACCTCAGCCTAGTAGTCGTAGCCTGGCTTATATCGCTATATCTGCTGCGGGGTTGGCCACAGGGGTATTGGGGATTGAGCCGAGGGTTGCCCTATTGAGTTATTCCACAAAGGGTTCAGCAAAGGGTAGAATGGTCCAGAAGGTTGCCAAGGCAACCGAGATTGTTCATAAGATGCAGCCCTCTCTTCTTGCGGATGGCGAATTGCAGGTTGATGCAGCAATTATACCTCAGATAGCTAAGGCGAAGCATGCTGATAGCCCTTTGGGTGGCAGGGCGAACGTATTTATTTTCCCCGATTTAGATGCCGGAAACATAAGTTATAAATTAGTACAGAGATTTGCTCGCGCCCGCGCAATAGGCCCTATAATTCTGGGGTTGAATTATCCATGCAGTGATCTCTCCAGGGGGTGTTCCGTTGATGATATCATTGATTGTATTGCTGTAACTTCAATTAGAGCTCAGTTATCTAATCCGATATAAAGATTTTATTTACATTAGATTATAAATCTATTATTTAATTATGTTGCGTATTTTAGTTATCAATTGCGGCAGCTCGTCCATAAAATATGAGTTGTTTGAGATGCCCAGCCAGAGAAGTCTCGTTAAAGGTAGTATTGAGCATATAGGAGAAAGTGGTGCTAGGATTAAGAATCATTATACTGGCTTGAAGATGATATTGACCAAGATAGATAAGGTGGATGCGGTTGGGCACCGCTTAGTTCACGGAGGGGAGAGATTTAAGGAACCGGCTTTAATTGACAGAAATGTCATAGCCAAAATCAGTGCCTGTTGCAGATTGGCGCCCTTACATAATCCAGCTAATCTTGAAGGGATAATTGCCATCCGGCGTCTACTGGGAGATAAGATTCCTCAGGTAGCTGTTTTTGATACGGCATTTTATACTAGCCTACCCAGTTTTGCCTACATATACGGCCTTCCTTATGAACTCTATAAGCAGCTTGGTATAAGAAGGTAGGGTTTTCATGGCACAAGCCATGAATATGTAGCTAGGGAGGCCTCTTCTATTTTAAGGAGGCCATTTACAAGGCTTAAGATAATTACCTGCCATTTAGGTAACGGATGTAGTATTACGGCGATAAAGAATGGAAGGCCTATTGATACGAGTATGGGGTTTACTCCCCTGGAGGGATTGGTTATGGGTACTCGATGCGGGGATATTGACCCGGCCATTATTACTTATCTTATGCTCGAGAAGGGTTATGATGTAAAAATGATAGATTCGATTCTAAATAAACAGAGTGGCCTTAAGGGGATTTCAGGTATAAGTAATGATATGCGCCATCTGGAAAGGGAGGCTAGGAGGGGTAATCGCCGGGCTATATTAGCCATCGATATCTTTATCTATAGGATTAGAAAATATATCGGAGCTTACCTGGCGATTATGGGCGGCTGCGATGCAATTGTATTTACTGCTGGCATAGGAGAGCACCAGTCAGGTATACGTCGTAAAATTTGCTTAGGCCTTTTTAGGCATTTAAGGATTAAGCCGCGGGTTCTGGTAATTCCTACGCGAGAAGAATTGATGATTGCGCGTCAGACATATAATTTAATTGAAGGGAGGTAAGAATGAGGAAAATTGTGTCAATTCTTATATTGCTGTTTATCGTAAGTCTGCAACTACAGGGTTTTGTTTATTCAGAAGAGGGGGGCAGGATGGAAAAGAAGGCAGTAATGATTATAGCTCAAAATAATTTTCGTGACGAAGAATTATTACATCCTAAGAATATTCTGGAGAATTCTGGTATAACTGTAAAGATAGCTTCACGAAACATAGAAGAGGCCTCAGGGATGTTAGGGGCAAGGGTCATACCTGATATGAGATTACAGGATATAAATGTGCAGGATTTTGATGCAGTTATTTTTGTGGGCGGCAGAGGAGCAAGTGTTTACTGGAATGATCCTGTAGCCCATAAGATTGCTAACGAGGCTTATCTAGCCAGTAAGGTGGTAGCCGCTATATGTATTGCACCAGTTACATTAGCGAATGCAGGTTTATTAAAAGGAAAGAAGGCTACTGTATGGCCTTCTGAGGCAAGGGCCCTGACTTCAAAGGGGGCGTTTTACACGGGAAAGCCAGTAGAGATGGATGGACTTATTATTACAGCTTCAGGTCCGGCCGCTGCAGATGAATTTGGTAAGAGGATAGCGGAGGTCCTGACTTCAGAACGGTAATAGATTCATTTTGCCAGTAAGGCAATGTGGTATTTGAATATCTTAGAGGGTACGCAGAGATGTTACGTACAATATTAAAATCCAAAATACATCGCGCAAGGATT
The DNA here is from genome assembly GCA_029932935.1 of Candidatus Omnitrophota bacterium. Taxonomy (GTDB): domain Bacteria; phylum Omnitrophota; class Gorgyraeia; order Gygaellales; family JAHJCI01; genus JAOZPD01. The sequence goes on from JAOZPD010000015.1 coordinate 11,890, forward strand.
ACAGGGGTAAAGCTATATTATCCAGGAAGTATTACTATTGACTGCCGGCTTATGGAAGCAGCGGATATTGTCGAGGGAGAGAAGGTGGAGGTATTGAATCTAAATAACGGACAGCGAATTGAGACATATGCGATCAGCGGTAGAAGAAATTCGGGTACTATATGTCTTAATGGGCCGGCTGCCCGTAATGGATATGTGGGTGATGAGGTTATCATTCTTTCCTACGCATTACTCGATGATGCGCAGGTAAGAAATTTCAGAGCGAAGATTGTCTTTGTTGATGAGAGGAATCGCCCCCGAAAGTAACTCGCCCCTTCTTTCTTAACTCTTTATCTTGACAGATAATCTGAGCGTCAACTGCGCTGGCAGATTGTTAAAGGGATACCTTAAAAACAGACAGTTTCCTTTTCCTTTAATAGAGGGTGCCAATTTCAATTGAGAGAGCTTGATATTCTCAAGAGCGATGCTTCAATAAATAGGTAAGCCTTTTCCTGATATATAATATATATTAAAATAATACTTATGAATGGAAAGATACGATTTGAAAAATACCCGTCTTCCTGTATGGTTTAGACAGGATATACCAGAGCCCCAGGTATTAGAAAAGATTCGCTTTTTAAAGAAAGAAGGGATAAATACAGTTTGTTTGGAGGCGAGGTGTCCCAATTGGCTCAGGTGTTTTTCAGAGAGAAGCATTACTTTTATGATTCTGGGAGACCGTTGTACGCGCAATTGTAGATTCTGCGCAGTAAAGAAATTAGATGCCGCAAAGAAGTCATCCTTAGATAAAGAGGAGCCACATCGAATATTAAAAGCTATTAAGAGCTTCGGGATTAATTTCGCCATAATTACCTCGGTAACCCGCGATGATTTAGATGATTACGGAGCAAGTCAATTTGTCCTCACTATAAAGCTTATACGTAGTTATAATAAGGATATAAAGATAGAGATTCTTATTCCTGATTTTCTTGATCAGGCTCTTAATCAGGTAGTCTTGTCTTGTCCGGATATTCTTGCTCATAATATAGAGACAGTGCCGCGGTTATATCCACGGGTACGCCAGAGGTCTGATTATTCTCGTTGTCTTCAAGTGCTCGCTCAAGCAAAGGAGTACAATCCACATTTAATAACCAAGTCATCCTTGCTTCTGGGTATGGGCGAGAGAGAACAGGAGGTTGTTGATGTGATGGATGATTTGCGTAAGGTGGACTGTGATATCCTGGTTTTAGGTCAATATTTAGCTCCCACATCAAGGCATTATCCGGTGGAAGAATTCATTACTATTGAGCAGTTCGCAAGATACAGGGCCATAGCCTTGAATATGGGGTTTAAGTCAGTTCTCTCTTCGCCTCTGGCAAGGACCTCCTTTCAGGCGGAAAGAATGTTTAATGCTATATTCTCATCCGAAAAATATATTCATCAGGATTAACTCGGAAGGCCGATTATTAAGTAACCTTTAAATGTATCATATAAATAAGATGCGCAGGGTTGTAATATTTTTAATTAGGATTGGCATAAGTGCGGGTATCTTGTGTTTTTTATTCGGTCAGGTTGAGATAGGCAAGATTACTGAGGTTATTTCTCATTCTGCAAAGTCAATGTTACTCTTTGCATTGGCATTGTTTGTACTTATTTCTTTTATCTTGTTCCTGCGTTGGAGGATGCTGCTTATGGGCCTTGGATTGAATCTGCCTCGCTCTTTGATATTTAAATCATTCTGTCTTGGCTTTTTCTCCAATCTTTTCTTTCCTTCCACGGTAGGAGGCGATTTTGTCAAGAGTGCAGAGTTAGGGTTACGTACGGGAAATCCGAGGAGGGTGGCGGCTAGCGTTATTCTGGACCGTATAAGCGGATATTCTGCCCTCGTGACGGTTTTATTATTAGCTTTACTGTTAGGTCATAGGATAGTAGCTGACGCAGCGGTTTTTTATGTCATAGGCATTATCTCTATTTTATTAATAGCGATGCTTTCTGTATTATTTAATAACTTTTTATTTCTAAGACTAAACAAATTACTACATCTCCTTGGCAGAATAGGAGAGGCCTTGTGCAGTCTACATCAGGAGCTGTATAATTTTAAAAAACAGAGAAGAATTATTGTAAAAAATTTTACTTATTCTTTAATTATTCAACTGATTATGTCGTTTGCCACTTATCTAATTAGTTATGCATTGGGTGTTAAGGTTGGATTGCTTTATTTTTTCATCCTCGTCCCTATAATCAATACTGTATCCGCGCTGCCTATCTCTGTGGCTGGTTTAGGATTAAGGGAGGCTAGCAGTATGTATTTCTTTTCCAGGGTAGGCATACCAAAAGAGACAGCTTTAGCAATTGCCCTATTGGTTTTCTCTATGATTTTCTTACTTAGCATAACAGGAGGGATTATTTACATCTTAACCTTCTCTTATAAAAGATTAAGGGGAAGATCAGTAATTTGAGCCTAGTTTATAGTTTTATAATCGATTCTGCGGTATGTTGTAACCTTAAGTTTTAATTAGAGTTTTGTTCTGGGTTAAAATTCTGGCTACCACGTCTTGTTGACTATTCTTCTGGCTTGAATATCTCTGTTTGAGGGATAGGTATTAAGCAGAATAAAAAGAAAGCGCTTACCTTGACAATACCACAAAATTATGTTATACTTTAACAAATTTTATCCAATATAATGGGGAGGATATGATGATTTTTAGTTATCTTAAACAGATCAATTGGATTGACGTTCTTGTCATAATTATTTTAATTAGAATGTGTTACATCGCTGTAAAAACAGGGTTTTCCATAGAGATATTTAAATTATTGGGTACTGTTTGCGCGATATATTTAGCCTGTCATTATTATATCAGGGCAAGCGGTTTTTTAAATAGCACACTCTCTCTCCAGGAGGGTGCAGGGTTAAGATTCTTGCAATTTTTTGTATTTTTGCTGTTGGCTTTTTTGGGATATCTCTTTTTTGTGATAGTTAGAGTGGTGATTTCTACACTTATAAGAATGGAGGCAAATTCACTACTAAACCATTGGGGAGCATTTTCTATCTCAGTGATTCGCTTGTGCTTATTTATCAGTCTATTATTCTTCTCTATCGCTATTTCTAATCTCAGTTACTTGAAAAGAAGCCTATCGAATTCTTTCTCAGGGCCCAGGCTTATTAATTTAACGCCCAAGGTTTACGCTTCAGTATGGAGTGGCCTTGTGTCTCGCTTTATGAATAAGGAATCATTTAACCAATCTGCTTCTCAGGTTAAACTTGCTGTTTCGGAATGAGATTATCCTACCTTTATAACCAGGCAATAAAGTTAGGCAGGTTTTACGACCCCAGGGGTAATCGCCCTTGGAAATACGCTGACACGGCCATTCTTTTTGGTAGGGCAGACATAGAAGTCAAAAAGATTTTAGTAGGAATTGATATAGAGGTAGGTGAGTTACTGCTTGCTGATAGGCTGCGTAAGTCTGAGGGGTTAGATTTGGTTATTTCTCATCACCCAGAAGGCAGAGCGTTGGCTCATTTCTATAAGGTTATGCGGTTGCAGATCGATATGTTAAAGAGAGTGGGATTAAATCCAGATGTGGCTGAGCAGTTAGTCCAGGAGAGGTACACAGAGGTACAGAGAAAGATTCTACCCCAGAATCATATGCGCGTGGCAGATGCAGCGAGAATATTAAATATGCCTTTTATGTGTCTGCATACTCCCGCAGATAATCACGTTTCTTATTTTATTCAGAAATTATTAGATAGGAATAAACCCAGAACACTCGGTGATATAATAGATATCCTGGAATCAATTCCTGAATATAAATACGCAAAGAAGAATCATTCCGGACCGCGTATTATTCTGGGGAGCCCGAGGAGTTGTGTTGGTAAGGTCTTTGTAGAGATGACAGGCGGTACTGAGGGGTCAAAAAGGGTATTTGATAAACTTGCTAAGAGGGGCATCAGGACGTTGGTGTCTATGCATTTAAGCGAAGAGCACTTTCGCAAGGTAAGAGAGGTCAATATTAATGTAGTAATTGCAGGGCATATTTCCTCAGATACGTTAGGTCTTAATCTGCTTCTCGATAGACTGGACAGGAGAAATGAATTAGAGGTGATTAATTGTTCTGGATTTCGGAGATTCAGACATAATTATCATGGCTGAGATTATACCGCAACATTTATTAGACGAGATTCTAAGTAGACTTGATATAGTGGAATTGATCTCTGGTTATTTCCCGCTTAAGCGGGCGGGAAGGAATTTTAAAGCGCTTTGTCCATTTCATCATGAGAAGACACCTTCATTTATGGTAAATCCGCAGCGCCAGATTTTTCATTGTTTTGGTTGCGGTAAGGGAGGAAACGCATTTAGTTTTCTTATGGAATATGAGCGAATGGATTTTTTGGAATCAGTCAAGGCATTAGCTGCCAAGACAGGGGTTGCGCTTCCGCAGCCAGGTTCTTCCAACAAGGGGTATGGTATCATTTCCAGTCTTTATAAGATAAATGAGTTAGCCTGTACTTTCTATCAAAATATATTAAATTCATCTATGGGCGCAGCGGCACGAGAGTATTTAAGTAAACGTGATATAAGTAACGAGATGCGCAATGTCTTTCGGTTAGGTTTAAGCCCTTCTGGATGGGATGGCTTGCTTAACTATCTTCGTAGCAAGAATGTTAGTTTATCCTTGATAGAGAGGTCAGGTCTTATTTGTTCGCGTCAGGAGGGAGGATATTACGACCGCTTCCGCAAGCGTCTTATCTTTCCTATATTTGACGCAAAGAGTCGCGTGATTGCCTTTGGGGCACGTATATTAACCAAGGAGGCAGAGTTAGCTAAATATATTAATTCTCCGGAAAGTCCGATTTATATAAAGGGGCGGCATCTCTATGGGTTGAATATTACACGTGAGGAAATCAGGCGTGATGACTATGCTATTGTGGTAGAGGGGTATTTTGATTGCATATCTGTTTATCAGTCGGGGATAAAGAATGTTGTTGCCTCTCTGGGCACAAGTCTTACTATAGACCAGATAAGATTATTAAAGAGATATACTCATAATATTGTAATGATATATGATTCCGATCAAGCAGGTCAGGAGGCTACGCTGCGTAGTATGGATATGTTTATTCAGGAGGGGATGAATGTAAGGGTAGCCGTGTTGCCTCCCGAGCTGGACCCAGATTCTTTCTTACGCAGATTCGGCTCCAAGGCATTTCGGGATAGGATCAATAATGCTAAGGGATTATTCGATTATAAATTGAACCTGCTTACCTCCCGCTTTAATCGTGCTACTCCGGAGGGTAAGGCCCGTATAGCACAAGAGATGTTAATCTCGCTCAGTAATTTAAATGATGCTATATTACGATTTGAATATATCCGTAGATTAGCCCAGGTTTTAGATATTAAAGAAGAGGCTATAGTTGCTGAGTTGAATAAGGTGAAGGATAAGAAGTTATATATACATCCGGAATTCATAAAGAGAAATTATTCAAGAATTAATCCCACGGAGAAGTTGTTGATAAGATTGGTTCTTAGAGAGACGGAATTAATCAGCCGAATTAGTTCTGTACTCAGTCCTGAGGATTTCCAGGACGAAAGAACAGCACGGGTTTTTTCGTTGCTTTGTGATTTAATTTCGCGGGGAGAGGCTGTCGAACCGCATCGGTTAATCGGGTATTTAGATGATAGGGAGTCTGCATCTTTAGTTTCTGAACTTTTAGCTAAGGAGGATGAGGTTATAGAAAAAGATACCGAGAGTGTTTTAACCGATTGTGTTAGCAGGATTAAGAGGCAGAGTGTAGAATCGAGATGTCAGTATTTACAGAGACAGATAAAGATAGCTCAACAGCAGGGCGATCATGAACAGTTAAATCGTTTGGCTGTAGAGTTTCGCGACTTACAGCGTTTAAGAGCTACTTGAAATTTAAAAGAAGAAGAGGAGAATATAGAGATGAGAAGGAGAGGTATAACCAAAAAAGAAATAAGTAGGATTGTTGCGATAGGTAAAGGCAAGGGTTTTTTGACTTACGATGAGGTTAATAATCTTCTGCCGGATGATGTCTGTTCTTCCGGTGACATAGACAGGCTCTTTACCCTCCTGGGCAATGAAGATATACCTGTTGTAGAGACAGTTGAGCTATTGCGCAAGAAATCAGAAAAGGACTCAGAGATGGGTTTTAAGAAGATTACAGGAATGGATTCAGTCAGGGTGGAGCAAAAATTTCTTCCGTTGGACGATCCGGTTAAGATGTATTTAAAACAGATGGGCTCAGTCCCTTTACTCTCCCGCCAGGAAGAGATAGAGCTGGCTAAGAAGATAGAGGATGCTGAAATGGAATTCAGGCAGTCAGTTTTCTCTTGTCCATTTGCCAGGGGGGCCGTGTTGAATATTGCTAATCAGATCCTGGAGGGGCGGCTAAATTTGGAAGACATTGTTAAAGATGATCTAACATCCAGACGTCGCCTTGTATTTAAAAAGATTGTCAGGTTGACTAAGCTCCTGCGCAGAACGCGTAGAAATACCAATTGCGTGAATTTGCTTTCCAGATTCAATCTTACAACCTGGGTAATCGAGTCGATTGTGAATGAGATGTCTAAATTAATGAATGAATTAAGGCAGATAGAGAGAAGCAAGAGGGGGGCGAGGAGGTTAGTGAAAAGGATAAGGAAAAAAGCCATACTTTATCAGATGGGCAATTGGCCGTATTCTAAGATAAAGACCAAATTGAAAGAGATTTATATTGCTAAGACTAAATTTAACCGGACAAAAAGACAATTGGTGGAGGCTAATCTTAGACTGGTGGTGAGTATAGCCAAGAAATATACTAATCGCGGTTTATCGTTCCTGGATCTTATCCAGGAGGGTAATATTGGACTTATGCGCGCTGTGGAGAAATTTGAATACAAACGAGGATATAAATTCTCTACTTATGCTACCTGGTGGATAAGACAGGCTATCACCCGTTCTATAGCTGACCAGGCCAGGACAATAAGGATACCCGTGCATATGACAGAGACAATAAATAAAATTATCCGCTTGTCACATCAGTTCGTTCAGGAGAAAGGACGCCAGCCTACTTCCGAGGAGGTGGCTGCTAAGCTCCGTCTGCCTCAAGAGAAGATAAAATCAATTCTTAAGATAGCTCAGGAGCCAATTTCTTTGCAGCTGCCCATAGGGGATGAGGGTGATACAAATTTCGGTGATTTCATCCAGGATAAAAAGGCTATTTCTCCGGCTAATACTACTGTTCATTCAATGCTTAGAGAAGAGATGAGGGCAATGTTGGCTACCTTAGGATCTCGCGAGAAGAGAATACTCTCATTGCGTTTTGGCTTAGAAGACGATTCGCCGCATACCTTAGAGGATGTAGGTAAGATATTCAAGGTGACCCGCGAACGCGTACGACAGATTGAGGCAAAGGCCTTGAAAAAACTACGTCATCCTAGCCGTTCGAGGCGATTGCGTCCCTTTCTTGACATGAGCCTTTCCCAGGAGAGAATCCATTAATGCTTAGAGAAGAGATGAGGGCAATGTTGGCTACCTTAGGATCTCGCGAGAAGAGAATACTCTCATTGCGTTTTGGCTTAGAAGACGATTCGCCGCATACCTTAGAGGATGTAGGTAAGATATTCAAGGTGACCCGCGAACGCGTACGACAGATTGAGGCAAAGGCCTTGAAAAAACTACGTCATCCTAGCCGTTCGAGGCGATTGCGTCCCTTTCTTGACATGAGCCTTTCCCAGGAGAGAATCCATTAATATAATATTATATAAACGGGTTGCAATCATATCTATTTTCCGCGATTAGATGATTCGCCTTATTCTGTTGTCTCTGTTTGTCATTACAATCCTAAAACTTTCCACCGTAGGCTGGCAAAGAATCAGTTCCTCCAGCTGTAAGTATTTACCCAGAGATAAAACACTTCCTTCCAAAGTCAGGTCTCATGTGATTAGACTATCGAAGGAGATTGGACAGCGCAGCATCTTTGACTATTCCAGATTAAACGAGGCTGCGGTCTATATCTCCCAGAGGTTTAAAGACTATGGATTTGAGGTTGAGTTTCAGGAATATTCTCTTTTTGACAGATGTGTGAGTAATATAATTGCAAGGAAAGCAGGGAGTAGTGATGTCGGCAAGATTATTGTAGGCGCTCATTACGATACCTATTTTAATCCGGGAGCAGACGATAATGCATCTGCTGTAGCCGGTTTATTAGAATTAGCAAGAATGGCTAATTCTATGGATAATCGAAAGACAGTAGAGTTCGTCGCCTTTGTCAATGAAGAACCACCCTTTTTTAAGACTAAGGATATGGGTAGCTTCGTCTATGCCTCCAGGGCCAGAGATAAAGAATTGAATATACAGGCAGTTTTAATCCTGGAGATGATTGGTTATTTTTCAGATAAGCCATTTTCACAGAGATATCCACTGTTTTTGGGTCCATTTTATCCTAATCGTGCAGATTTTATAGCGGTAGTAGGCAATCTGGATAATCGGCGCTTAGTGGAACAGGTAGTTGCTTACTACAAGGAGGCTTCTCCATTTCCGGTTAAATCAATCGCTCTCTTCAACTTTATACCAGGCGTTGATTTTTCTGACCATTGGTCCTTTTGGCAAAATAATTTCCCTGCGGTAATGATAACCGATACCGCCTTTTATCGTTATCCTTATTATCATACCAGCTTAGATACCTTTGATAGACTGGATTATCAGAAGATATCTATGATTGTGGAAGGATTAGCAGGTGTATTGCGTAGATTAGCAGAGTAGATAGTTGCTCGGGTAGCTTCTTTGAATATAGACTCTCCTCAAAAAATCTTTACAATTCCTCAAAAATCTGTTAATATTAAAAATTAATTAAGATAGGTGTATAATAAATTATTAATAAAAATGAATCTCTCTGTAAGGGCGATTAGCTCAGTTGGTTAGAGCGTTGCGCTCACAG
>JAOZPD010000075.1:0-5778 GCA_029932935.1 Candidatus Omnitrophota bacterium
AAGGCACAGCTCTTAACCATTAAGGCAACACTGCCATTCCTGATTCTTTCTTTAATATTCTTAATTTTAAATATTAATTATAGTAATACAAACAGGTCTACTTTAAAAAGAGGAACTCTCAGTTTTCTTTTTGCCTGGAGTTGTTATATATGGCTTGATAGGATTATATTTTTTGCCAACCTCAAGAGAGGCATCCTAGAGAGCGTACTTATCGCTTTGCTTTATTTAGTCCTATTTAGCAGCGCAATCTCCACCTTCGTACTCTTCCTGAGGCATCCTAACACGGTTAGATTCTTACGTTTTCATAAAGGTTTAATTATCATCATCTTGGTTGCCTTGTTAGTTCGTTTACTAATGATTATCAGTTTCCCTTTTCTTGTAGTTAATGGAGATGGCGGTGATGGTATCTATTTCTTTGAGAGGATTTGGATGATGGCAAGGGGGATTTATCAAGGTAATCTACAGTTTGTTACTGGCTACCCGTTCTTTATGTCGTTTTTGGGTATTTTATTAATAAGGTTGGGCAAAAGTATATTATTACTGTTATGCCAACATATAATTAGCGTATGCGCAGTGATTCTGCTTTATCATATCGTGTGGCTTCATACGAGAGATAAATTAGCCTCTTTTCTGGCTGGCATAATTGCAGCCTTGAGTTTTACCGATGCCCTCTGGGCACACAGGTCAAGACCGGTCTTCCTCGGTACATTTCTTTCGGTAGCAGCGTTGTGGGCTTTTTCAGTTTGGCTTAAAAAATATAGAGACTTTCTATGGTTATCTTTAACTGGTGTGCTTTTATCGTGTGCTACTCTTGTAAGGAATTTTCCGGTTGTGTTTTTGGGCTGTTTTCTATTGATAATTCTATTTTTAAAAGAAACTCTCAAGAGAAAGGTTCTATATTGTGTATCTCTTCTCGGTATTTACTCTCTTATTTTCTATTCGTATCTATATTGTGTCCAGTATCGTTCAACCGGTATGTTTGCTATGCGAGGTATGGGGATTGGTATATTTCTTATGTCAGATGTATCTTATAAGGGTAATACAGATAAGATACCATTTACCAGAGGGGCCGGAGAGTTTACTAATCGCATGGTTGCTTACACGCATTATATAAAAGAAAACCTGCCTCCTATGCCAATGGAGTATTGGACAGCCAATTTATTTAACAGAAAGGAATCACGTGCACCAGCATATATGACAGAGGAGTTATTGAATTCACTATCGTATCATTCAAGCTATCAATTACCTGTGCTGGAGGAAGGGCGTGATGTTATCTCGGTAGATAAGGTGGAGTTTGTTTATTACCTTGGAGTTCCTCGCACAAAAAGACTATTTGAAGGATATGGATTAGAACAGATACGCATTTGGCCATTTAAATATCTACAGATTGTATTTCGGCGGATCATAAATTCGTATCGTATACATCGAGAGAATTTCGTAATCCAGTATGGATATTTTCCGCAAGTAAAGAATATCAAAATACTTAAGAAGAATTTTTTTGGTTTTTATAGAGTGCAATGGCCATCTTCTTATCAGAGTGATGCAAGGATTCCATTTACTAATCTGACTATTATGCAGTTTATAGAATGGATATATAATCATGTTCTTTATGATTGGTGGTTATATTTGATAACATTTATTGTCCTGATTCCGGATATCTTAAGATGGTCGCCCTCTGGACGATTATCAGCCATTTGTATTTTATTAACATTAGCCTTCATTATCAGCCATGCCTTTATCTGCGAGCCATTTCCCAGGCATATGTCTATGCTGGAGCCATTTTATAAAATATTATTTGGATTGGCTCTCTATAGAGTTGTTAAGTTTACATATTTTAAATGGTTGTATAGAAATCCGAATGTAGATTAATTAATATGATTACGTATAAGCAAGCCTGGAGCCTTCAGAACAATAGACTTACCGATCTTATTATGCTTTTTGGAGAAAGCAGTCCTTTCTTGGCTGTTTTGTCGTTTTATCTTACTTTCCGTTGTAATTATAGATGCGTTATGTGTTCGGCGCAGGAACAGATCCAGAAGGTAAATGCGGATTGCGATGTGGAATTACTTATAAGGAAACTATCTCACACAAGATTCAGATTATGTAAACCTTTTATAAAGATAACTGGTGGAGAGCCGCTTTTGCACCCCAGGTTCATCGACTTTATTTCTTTCTTAAAAATACATAAATTCCGTTGTTCAATTAACACTAATGGTTATCTGCTTTCAAAATATAATTCAGATATAGTTAGACATAAGGTTGATGTTCTAAATGTTACAGTATTAGGCCCCGAAGGGATTTATGAGAAGGTGAATAGCTGCCCTGGTAGTTTTAGAATAGTTTATAATAATTTAAGGCAATTAATCTATTTAAAAAAGCAATACAAAGCGCCTGGTATAAAAATTATAATTAATATCCCTATAAATGAGATTAATTTTTCTCATATAAATGACACCATAGAACAAATCCACAAGTTAGATATACAAGGTATTACTGTGCAGCATTTGATGTTTTCTGAGAATACACCTACTGGAGTGGACAGAATTGATACTGTAAAACTTATCAGCGAGATAAAAAGAGTATTAACCAGAAGAGAGAAGTTTCCTATAAGATTTTTCCCTTATATACCATTAAACCAGATAAAAGAATATTATACAAACCTGAATTACTCCTTTAAGAGAAATACCTGTATAATGCCCTGGTTAATGATGTCTGTGGACCCTGATGGTTATCTTAACCCATGTTTATATGTAACAAATAAGATTGGATGCTTAAGAGATGAGGATAGTAATTTACTGGATTTCTGGAATAATAGTAAATTTAGGTCATTCCGGAGCAATATTAAAAAATACGGACTTATGGATAATTGCAAACGATGCTGTATTAGAAAATACTGAACAATATTAACAGGAAAGAGGTATGAGATATGAATATTTCAGTTATAATTCCAATCTTTAATGAAGAAGGAAGTATCCCCTTATTATATGATGGTTTGTCAGAGGTTTTAACCAGACATTACCAGTCTTATGAAGTGATATTTATAGATGATGGTAGTCAGGATAATTCTTTTAGCTTACTAAGAGAGATAACCAATAGAGATAATAGGGTAAAGGTTATAAAATTCCGCAGAAATTTTGGTCAGAGCTCGGCTATAGCAGCTGGGATAACTCATTCCTGCGGGAAGATTGTTGTCTTAATGGACGGAGATCTACAAAACGATCCAAATGATATCCCTTCTCTCGTTAGATTGGTTGAGGAGGAAGGCTATGATATAGCCAGTGGGTGGCGTAAGAGGAGAAGGGATAATTTCTTGTTTGTTACCCTTCCATCGCGGATTGCCAATAGAATTATCTCTTTGGTAACCGGGGTAAAGTTGAATGATTATGGGTGTACTCTAAAGGCATATAGAGCAGAGGTATTAAGGAGGGTTCCTTTGTATGGAGAATGGCATAGATTTCTTCCTGCCTTAGCCAGTTGGATGGGTGCAAGGATTATTGAAAAGCCGGTTAATCATCTTCCTCGAAGATATGGCAAATCAAAATACAATATTTTTAAAACATATAGAGTAATATTGGACCTTATTACGGTTAAGTATTTCCTCAATTATTACTCCTCGCCTATGTACTTATTTGGCAAGATTGGCCTTTTACTTATGCTACCCGGTTTGATTATAGGGACATATTTTACCATTAAAAGATTTGTTTTCTCTGCAGATATCGGCCATAAGATTCCATCTTTAATATTCTCTGCCTTTTCTGTGCTTTCCGGTATTATTGTGATTATGTTCGGTTTATTAGCGGAGATATTTATTAGACTTGAACACAAAGAGAACCCGGATTCTTCATTTGTAATTGAAAAGATAATACAACAACCACAAAATGGCTCGAACAGAAGATAATAATTATGACGTAATAGTTGTGGGTGCTGGCATAGGCGGATTGCTCCTGACATATTTTTTATGCAAAAGCGGATACAAGGTTTTATGTATAGAGAAAGAATCTGTTGCAGGAGGACTGGCAAGATGTTTTAGATTGGGGAATAAATATCTAGAAGTCTATTACCATCACATTTTTACCACAGATATTTATATCCAGAATATTATTAATCATTTTGGATTAGGCAAGTATTTAATCAGCAGTCCGAGCAGTATGGGTATTTTTGCAAATAATAGGATTTATCCATTCAGCAGCCCATGGGATTTATTTTTCTTTAAACCGCTTTCTCTATTTGAAAGATTAAATTTCGGGATGCAGATTATGCGCATTTCAAGAAATAAAGAAAACAATAGGCTTGATTCACTAAATGCCATGGATTGGTTGATAAACGGATTCGGATTGAAGACTACAAAGTTGCTATGGGAGCCTTTGTTGAAATCAAAATTTGGTGCTCAATTTGATGAGGTTTCAGCATCTTGGTTATTAGAGAGAATAAAGAAACGCTCAGAATCAAGGAAAAGGTATATGAGCAGAGAGGTTCTTTTTTATCTGAAGGGCGGCATGCAGAATCTTATAGAAAATATTATTCAATCAATAAACCAAGAAGGAGGATATATATCATTAAATGATAGATTGCAATATTTTATTATACAGAAGGATGTGTGTTGTGGGGTTGAGTCTTCGAAGGATAAATATTTTGCTCCTATAGTTATTTTGACTATTCCTGTGCCGGAATTCATTGATATATTTAAAAAAAGTATATCTAAATTTAATATAAGTTCTTCCTATATCGTTGAATACATAGGAAGATTAGAGAAGATTAAATATCAATCAATAGTAGGTATAGTAATAAAGAGCAAAGAGCAATTATTGGATTATTATTGGGTTAATATTGCAGATGAGAATATTCCCTTCTCGGTCTTAGTGGAGCAGACTAATCTTATCCCAGCTGAGGAATATGAAGGAAGACATATCTGTTATATTGGACAATATACCAATCCCGGTGATAAGTTATTTCAGATGGAAGACGAATATATATTTAATTATATATACCCTTATTTGTTAAAGGTAATGCCTAAGATAGAAAAAAGCTATATTCTCGAATATTCTGTATTCCGTGACAAATACGCCACGCCTGTTTATTCATCTGGGTTTAGTGAGGTTAAACCAGGATTCAATACCCCTATAGAAGGGTTATTTATAGTAAATAATGCCCAAATCTATCCTAAAAGTAGAAACATTGATTTGACTGTATGGCTTGCAGATAGATTATTTAATCTGATAACAAATAAGCATTTTTTAATGACTAATAAATAAGTAGAAATAGAATTTGAGATTATTATTTATGCTGAGTCTATAAAGAGGAGTGTTATATGAATAAGATTATTAAATATATTAACGATAAAACAAAAAGGATACAATTTAAATTAGAGTCCTTTTATGCAAAATATATAAAGAGATATAAATATATGATTAAATATGGTGAGGTGTGTATGGCAGATATAGAGCTCCATGCTCTAGTTAAAGCGTTAAAAAAATTGGATTGTTCTCCAAAGGTTATTGTTGAGATAGGTAGCTATTGTGGAGGTTCGACGGTTACTATTGCCAATGAAGCTGTTAAGATTGATACAAGTGTTAAATTGTATGCAATAGAACCGTTTCTCTTTAATGAAGCAAGATATAGGTGGAATTTCGAGCATGAGTTTGATAAAAATATCTATAGATTCAGACTCCGAAACAATGTAGTTAAAATAAAGGATTTTTCTTTTAATGTAGCTAATAATTGGAATAAGGAAATAGATTTTCTTTTTATCGATGGCAATCATGATTATGATGCTGTAGT
>JAOZPD010000075.1:5788-6121 GCA_029932935.1 Candidatus Omnitrophota bacterium
TTTTGATCTATATTCTGGAGGATTAAATGTTCCAGAGAAAGATATAAAGAATTTCTTACCTTTTGTCAGAAAAGGTGGCATTATAGCTTTTCATGATTATAAAGATTATGGTAAACAGGGAGTGAAGAAGGCGATAGACGAGCTAGTTGTGCCATATCACAGAAAGCTTTTTCAGTACGGTAGTCTAATTTGTTTTCGGAAAATAAGTTCATAATTTTAATTTATTAAACTATATATGATAAAGAAGATAGTCTTTAGTCAGATATGTTATGCCTTTGTATGTATGGGATTCTGTGCATATATGTTAATAGGGAAGAGTTATTCCGGACTTTT
>JAOZPD010000076.1 GCA_029932935.1 Candidatus Omnitrophota bacterium
AGCCGGTATTAAATAAGATTAATCTCTTCTGTGTACAGGGAGCCAGGGATGCTCAGAGGTTATCGGTTTTAGGTGTTTGTCCAGATAAGCTTAGGATTACAGGGAATATGAAATACGACCTCATCAATTCATTGAATTCCAATATAGATGATACAGATTATCGATTAAGACTGGGGTTAGTCAGAGGGGAGCAGCTGTTTGTTGCTGGTTCGACCCATCCAGGCGAAGAGGAAATGATCCTGAATGCTTATAGCAGATTAGTTGGTGAATTTCCTCAACTTAGATTACTCATTGCCCCCCGTCATCCCAGGCGTGCCAGTGAGATAGAAGCATTGATTTGCAGATTTGGTTTTGCGGCCAGTAGGATAAGTAAATTGGGTAGCAGCGTAAATAATGAATCCGGCGTTATTCCACGAGCTTATGATAGCGCACAGACAGTGTTCATTTTAGATACCATTGGAGAACTTATGCCCTTTTATGCGATAGCTAATGTTGTTTTTGTAGGAGGTAGTTTAGTTAAGAGGGGAGGACATAATATATTAGAACCGGCGATTTTTGAGAAGGCTACCCTTTTCGGCCCTCATATGTTCAATTTCCGTGAGATAAGTAGGTTGTTTTTATCTCAGGGTGCCTCCCGTATGGTTCGCAACAAGGAGGAATTATTCAATCAGATTAAACTTTTATTGAAAAATCATTCTGAACTTGTAGCTATGGGTAAGCGAGCAAAACATATAGTCCTAGAAAATCAAGGAGCAACACGGAAGAATGTGCAGAACCTATCTCTATTTATTGGCCACGGATAAGAAGACGGGCCTCATCCCTGATATTATTAAGTGTTTTTTATTCATTCTTTCTTTGATTTATGGAATGATAGTAAAATTTTTATCTTTTGTTTCTCAGATAAATCCCTATCGGTTAAATTGTAAAGTTATCAGTGTAGGAAATGTTACCTTAGGTGGCACAGGCAAGACTCCCTTGGTAGAGTTATTAGTTAGATTATTAGCGGATAGAGGTTATAAGGTTGTTGTATTAAGCAGAGGATATAAAAGGAGAACTGCTGATATTGTTTGCAGTTGCAATAAATCTTCTGTAAGCAATAACGCACAGATTAATTGCGAGATGATGGGTGATGAGCCTTACATGTTAAGCAGGAATCTCAATGGTATCCCTGTTATTGTTCATAGAGATAGGATTAAGGCAGCAGAGAGTGCAGTAGATAACTATGCAGCAGATACTGTTATTTTGGATGATGGCTTTCAACAGTGGAGGATAAAGAAGGATCTGGATATCATAACGATCGATGTCACCAACCCCTTGGGAAACCTACATCTTATTCCTCGTGGGATTCTGCGTGAACCACTATCCTCGTTGAAACGAGCCCAGATTTTTGTTTTAACTAAAGTAAATCTTAATCCAGACAATCAGAGTATAAAAAGGTTTTTAAAGACGATGAATCCAGGAGCCCTGATTACAGAGGCAATCTATAGGCCGGTTGGTTTTTACAAGATTGGTAGTAGCAAGGCTAATCTGTTGAAAAGTGATAGGCTTTTCGGGCAGGAGGTTAGTTTGGTTTGCGGCATTGCTGACCCGAAATCATTTGAGGTCTTAATTAATAAGTTGGGTATAAAGATAGGCTTATCATTTATATTCCCAGATCACCACTTATATACTAAAGAAGATTTAGATAAAATCATCAGTGATTCTAAACAAAAGGGTATCAGTAATATTATTACTACCGAGAAAGATTCCGTTCGTCTCTCTTTTATAAATTATAAATTATTGAATATAGATTGCTATGTGTTGCGTGTTGAATTAGAATTACTCCAATATGAAACATTCCGTAATCGAATATTATCTCTATATTAACCTGTGCCTGGTCGCTAAGTTACTTCAAGCCTTACCATTAAACTTCGCCTTATTTATAGGCAGGTGTTTGGGTATACTTATCTACTGTGTTGATTATAGGCATAGAAGTATTGCCTATCGGAATCTGCGTATCTCTTTAGCTGACAGATTTTCTGCTCCGCAACTAAGAATGATTTTGAGGAGAAATTATCAGAACCTTGGGATGAGTATAATCGAGACGCTGAGAATACCGAAAATTAATAGAGATTATCTTACTCGCTATATTAATATAAAGGGGAAAGAGAATCTGGATAATGCCTTGAGAGAGAAGAGGGGGGCAATTATCTTGGGGGCACATTTTGGTAGTTGGGAGATTTGCTTTGCGGTAGCAGGTATTCTGAGGTATCCATTTTATATATTTGCAGAAGAACAGGTCAGGAATCCTTTATTGGATAGATTTTTGAATCAGATACGTAGTGTGCATGGGGTAAACGTATTGAAGGTGAGTCAGGGGATTCGTCAGGCAATTATTACGCTGCAGAAGAAAATGTTTTTGGGTATGGTTATTGATCACGGTGTAAGAGAGGGGAGATTGGTTAATTTTTTAGGCAGAAGGGTACGTACTCCCACTATAGCAGTAAGAATGGGGCTTAAATATAATGTGCCCATATTAATTAGTTATATTCGCAGGATCTGCGGCCCTAAACATGAATTGGTAATCTTGCCTCCTTTAGAAATCAAGAGGAGTGATAATTTCGAAAATGACGTAATAGATTATTTAGAGACAATTAATAGGATAACGGAGAGTTATATAATTAGGTATCCAGAGCAATATCTATGGTTCTATAAGCGTTTCAAGTATAGTAATCAGCGCAATATCTTGATTCTACACGATGGGCGGACAGGGCATTTAAGGCAGCTTCAGGCAGTTTTAAATATGATTAGAGAAGAGGCAGATAGGATAGGATTAGAGATCCACTCTAAGGAGGTAAAGATAGATTTTAAGAACAAGATTTACTCTGTATTACAAACTCTAAGCGCCCTACTTGCAGACCGTCTACACTGCCAGGGATGTCTCTGGTGTCTTAGACGGTTTCTGAAGCAGGAGGTTTTTAAAGAGCTGCAGTCTTATTTTGCGGATATAGTAATTTCCTGCGGTTCTATAACCGCCGCCGTAAATTTTGTAATCTCAGCTGAGAATAAGGCTAAATCAGTCGTCATCATGCGTCCAGCGACTTTGCTCACAAAGAGATTTGATTTAATGATTATCCCAGCTCATGATAATCCGCCTCAAAAAAGTAATGTTATCAGGACTCATGGTGCGCTAAATTTAATTAGCAAAAAATATATTATGTCTCAAGCCTCAAGCCTCAGCTCCCGTATAAGAATCGAAAGAGATTTAGTATTGGGGATTTTATTAGGAGGAGATACAAAGAGATTTAGAATATCCTTGGATTTATTAGGACAGTTAATTGCGCAGGTGAAATTATTTGCAGAGAGAAATGATGCCGAGATATTAATTAGTACTTCACGTCGAACCAATCTGGAGACCGAGAAGTTAGTTAAGAATGAGTTTAGCAATTATGAGCGTTGTAAGTTACTGGTTATTGCTAATGAGAGGAATATCCCAGAGGCAGTAGGAGGTATCCTAGGTTTAAGCAAGATTGTAATCGTTTCTCCAGAAAGTATATCTATGATTTCTGAGGCAGCAAGTGCTGGTAGATATGTGGTAGTTTTTAAACCGCAGGTTAATATTGGTAGCAGGCATGCTCGTTTCTTGAACACATTTGTTAAAAATAGATATATTTATCTGGCAGATATTAATCAATTGGCGAGTATATTAGAGGAGATAAATACCTATAAGCCAGATATTGTGACATTACAGGATAATCTACCTGTTAAGAGAGCAATTAAGAGATTACTTTAATGAATATATTACAGATTTTACCTGAGTTGAACGTAGGAGGGGTAGAGACAGGGACGCGTGACTTGGCCAGATATATAGTCAGCAGAGGGCATAAGAGTGTCATAGTTTCTCATGGCGGCATCTTGGTTGATGAGATAGAGAGACAGGGCTCAATACATTACACCCTTCCTGTACATAAAAAATCAATTTTTACAATCTTATATACAATACCCAAACTTGTGCAGATTATCCATAAGGAAGAGATAGATATTATCCATGCACGTTCGCGCGTTCCTGCCTGGATTGCATTTTTTGCTGCTCGCCTAAGTGGAAGGGTATTTGTTACCACCTGTCATGGTTATTATAAGACACATCTTTTTAGTCGATCTATGAGTTGGGGTAAATTGGTTATTTGTCCGAGCCAGGTTATCGCCAGCCATATGAATAAGGATTTTGGTTTATCCTTGGAGCGCATACGATTAATACCTAGGGGTGTAGATTTAGAGAGATTTACTTTCTTGAGTCCCAAGAGCAAGAGGTCGGATGTTTTTAACATTGGCATCATTGGTCGATTGAGTCCATTAAAAGGACATACATACTTTTTAAGAGCAGTTGCGCGGGTGATTCGGAGGATTAATTCTCCTTTCCTGAAGGCCTGGATAGTAGGTGATGCTGCTGCCTCACATCAAGAGTACAAGCGGGAGTTAGAAGTTTTGGTAAAGAGGTTGGGATTAGGATATTATGTTGAATTCTTAGGCACACAGAAGGATGTGTCTAATATCTTATCTCGGTTGAACCTTTTAGTTCTTAGTTCTGTATGTCATGAGGCCTTTGGTCGTGTAATCATTGAGGCACAAGCTGCAGGGGTTCCGGTAATTGCTACCAGTGTAGGGGGGGTCGTTGATATTATCGATGATAATTTGACCGGGCTTTTAGTTCCGCCTGCTGATATAGAAGGCTTATCTGAGGGGATTATAAAAATGATTAAGGATGAATCTTTGAGAGATTACTTGGCGAAGAACGCGTATCAAAAGGTAAAAGAAAAATTTAATCTAGAATTAATGTGCGAGAGAACACTAGAGGTTTACCGGGAGGCTATATCTAGTTTTAAGATCCTTGTTATCAAGTTGAGTTCTCTAGGGGATATAGTTCTGGTTGGTCCAAGCTTGCGAGCACTGAGAAGGAAATACCCTAAACCAAATTATAAAATTAGTATGTTGGTAAATACCCCATATCAAGAGCTTCTGTTCAACTGTCCCTATATTGATGAGCTTATCGTCTGTGATTTTAATGAGAGAGACAGAGGCATAAAGGGTTTTTTTAGAGTAGCGCAGGAGTTAAGGAGTAGAAACTTTGATTTTGTAGTTGATCTGCAGAATAATTATAGGACTCACCTGCTATCTGCCCTGAGTCTTATTCCTGTGCGTTATGGGTATAAGCGTAAATTTGGCTTTTTGCTTAGTCATTCTCTACAATGCGGACAGATGATCCATGGCCCGATAGAACATCAATTTAAATTATTAGAAATATTAGGCATTCACAACAGAGATTCTAAACTTGAGTTGTGGCCAAGTCAGAGTGACGAGGAATATATTGATAATTTTATTAATAGACAATGGTTAGGCCCGAAGCAAATATTGGTGGGTATAAATCTTAGCGCGAGTAAGAGATGGTTAACCAAATCCTGGCCTATAGAATATATTGCTGATCTATGCGAGAGTCTCAGTTTAAAAGATATACGCATGGTATTTACTGGCGAAAAGGAGGATTTGTTCCTAGTCAATAGAATCATTGGTTTATTAGAAAGTGCCAAGCCGATCGTTGCCTGCGGGAAGACCAGTATTAATCAGTTAGTTTGCTTAATAAAGAGATGTAAGGTTTTTATCACCTCAGACTCTGCCCCTTTGCATATCGCTGCTGCCGTTGGTACGCCCTATGTTTGTCTATTTGGGCCAACCAATCCTAGATGGCATGTTAGCTTAGGGCACAGGGGAATTATAATTTATAAAAATCTCCCGTGCAGCCCCTGTTATAAATCCAGATGTAAGACACGAAAATGTATGTACGCTATTAAGCCTCAAGAGGTTTTAAGGGCTGTTAAGAAATTATTATGAATATTCTAATTCTTACCAATCATTTGAATATTGGAGGGATTACCCGTTATGTATTGAATCTGGGGTGTGGTTTAAGGATGCATGGGCATAGGGTTTTTGTCGCTTCTTTGTCTGGGTGGGCAGAGAGATTATTAAGGGAAAAAGGTATTGTCTTTCTGAATCTACCTATTAAGACGAAATCGATACTTAGTGTATGGGTTCTTATTTCTTATTTCATT
>JAOZPD010000077.1 GCA_029932935.1 Candidatus Omnitrophota bacterium
TGCTCCTCAGATTTGGTCTGGACCTGGTAACGATCTATTGGACATGCACCAATTTTATATTACAAGTCTTATATGTAGTTGGCTGATTTAAAACTCTATTCCCCTTCTTGCCAATATGCCATCGTTATAATAATGCCTGACATTCTTTATTTCGCTAATTAAATTTGCGTATCTCTTTATTTTGGGGTGCGCCCAACGCCCAGTCAATACTAATTCTATATCCTCGGGAATTGACTTAAGCAACTCAATAGAGTCTTCTATTTTTAAAAGGCCGAGATGCAAAGCAACATTAAACTCATCAAGTATTATTAGATTATAATTATTTTCTGCGATAATTTCCCTTGCACGCTGCAGGCCTTTACGGGCCAGAGAAATGTCTTTCCTTGTAGGTTTACCCTTAATAAAACATCCCCTGCCGTATTGTTCAAATTTTAGGTTAGGGATATTTTTGAGTATCTTGAATTCACTATAATGTGCCCCCTTAATGAATTGCCCAATATATACTCTCAGACCAGCTCCCAATGCTCTCAGGGCTAAACCCAAAGCAGCGGTTGTTTTACCTTTTCCATTCCCTGTATAAATTTGAATCATCTAATTGCCTCCAGCCCAATCTTACCTAACACCGATAATATTATGACGATAATGCCTGCGATTAAGACGCCTGTTGCAATACCAGCAAAAGATTTTCTTATCTTCATATCTAATAATGTTGCTACTACGGTTCCTGTCCAGGCGCCAGTAATCGGTAGGGGTATTGATACGAAACAAACCAAACCTAAGAATCCCCATTTCTCCACAACCATTGAACGTTTTCTTGCATTACTGAACCACCATCTAAAAAATTTACCAATTATTTTTATATTCTCTAATCTGTGAAATGAATATTTGAATAATAAAAGCAAAGGTATAACGGGCAGGAGATTACCCAGAATAGAAAGAAGATAAACCTTTATTAATGGTAGGTGGAATTTTAATATCCCTATAGGGATAGCAGCCCTTAATTCAAACACAGGAAGTGAGGCAATAAAAATAACCGATATTTCTTTTGAAAATATAGCAGTTAAAATAGCAATAATCTTACCCTTTATAACCATATTCTCCTATCAGGGGGACAAATACGCATCCACAGATTAATTCTGATTTGAGCTCTCCATTCTGTTTCTCTACAAGAGTTAAAACCTGGCTAAACCTCTCTCCCTGGGGCAGAATCATCTTCCCTCCTTCGGATAATTGCTCAACTAAAGGAGGAGGGATTGCTGGCGTTGCGGCTGTAATAATTATGCGCGAGAAGGGGGATTCCTCCTGCCAGCCCAAAGTTCCATCTCCAACCTTAATTCTGATATTGCAATACCCCAACTCCTGCAATAATGCCTCTGCTCTTTTTGCCAGAGATAGAAACTTCTCTATGCTATAAACTTGTTTTGACATCTCGGCCAGTATAGCGGCTTGATAACCAGAACCGGTACCTATTTCCAGAACTCTATCTGATTCTGACACATCAAGATATTCGGTCATTAAAGCGACAATATACGGTTGCGAGATAGTTTGTCCCTCCCCAATAGATACGGGATGGTCTGCGTATGCACTAATTTTAAGTCCTCCGGGGATGAATCTATGACGTTCCACCTTAAGGAAGGCGTCGATAACTCGACGGTTCTTTATGCCGCGAGAAATTAATTGCTGTTCTACCATTCTTCTTCTCAGGATTTTATAATCCATATCTTGCGCCGTATAAAATTAACAAATCTTATAGTGTCAAAAAGAGGGTTAATTTGGCTCTTTTCTCTACGATAGATTGTTTTGATCGGTATGGATACAATATTGTAACCAAGGCGTGATGCCTCAATCAATATCTCCGATTCTGTTTCAAAGCGATGGGTAGTAAATTTTATTTTTTCCAACAATTCTCTTTTTATCAACCTGAAACCACATTGAGTGTCATTAACTTTTTGCTTGATAAGCTTGGATATAAGCCAAGACATGAATTTATTTGTAAGAATACGGATCAACGGCATCTTTTTAGGATTGTGCATTCTATTGCCGATGATTATACCGGCCTCAGAAGATTCTGCTTTTTGGATAAAAAATGGGATATCATCGGGAGAGTGTTGCCCATCTCCATCCATAGTAATTGCGGCATCGAAATTCTTTTCTCTGGTATATTCTAAACCGCGGATTAACGAGAACCCTTTACCTTTATTTTTAGAATTCCTTAATACGACGGCTCCCTCTCTCTTGCTAATCTGTGCGGTCATGTCTGTTGAGCCATCGTCTATAACTACCACCTCCAAATTCTGCCTGCGAATCTTCTGGATAATCTTACCAATTTCTATTGATTCGTTATAAGTAGGGATTATGACGCATACCCTCATGAAACATCCTTCCAGAATCTGCGGAACATAAACCACTGCTCTGGATACTGCTTGATATAACTCTCGATAATTTCTTTGTATTTTGATATCAATAATCTTAAATCATTCCTTTTGTTTCCGCTGTATTGTATCTCTATCGGCTTTTCGAATACCAATTTAAATGTATCGTCTTTATTACGGATAACGAATCCAGGAACTATGGGAGTGCCTATTTTAAGATTAAATACTGCGGGACCCTCCGGTAAATATGTAGGACGCCCAAAGAAATCCATCAATTCACCTGTAGCATTAAAAACACGGTCACCTACTAAGGCTAATATTTTATTTTCCCGCAGAAAATTAATACATCCACGCGCTGCTCTGCCAAGAGGAATTACTGTTAGCCCCTTTCTTTGCCTTTGGGAATTAAAAAAGTTATCAACGCTTTTATGGCGATGAGGCAAGGCTACAGCTCCTATGGAATAACCAACGAGTGCCATCGCCACCCCACCTATCTCCCAGTTCCCGATATGAGCGGTGAGGGTAATAACCCCCTTTCCTTTAGACAGGGCCTCATCAATATATTGTAGATTTTTTATGTGCACGATATTACGTATATTTTCTTTATCCAACAGAGAAAATCGAAAAAAATCTACAAGATATTTGGCGAAATTTCTGAACATCGCAATCCTTATTGTTTTTATTTCTGAAGAGCTTTTATCTGGAAATATGGTTTTTAGATTAGCGGTAACATCAGCACGGTCTTTGACTGCAAATAAATAGTGTATATCCGATAAAAATATGGCTATTTTATAACTGATTTTTAGGGGCAGGTGCAAAGCAACAAATGCACCCAATTTGTAAATTAAATAGTAAATCATAAATCCAATAATAACTGCGCTATATCTCTGGCAGCATTTGGCTTGCTTATACGCAGAGCTGCCTCAGATAGTTCTCTTATTTTTTGTGGCTGATTGTATAGCTTATTAAGCATACCAACTAATTCGTATGGTTTGTCTATTTTTATCGCAGCCCCATGTGCTACTAAATAAGAAGTATTATTTGCCTCCTGTCCCGGTATAGGAGAAACAATTATCATTGGTAAACCCTTACTTAATGCCTCTGCGCAAGTTATTCCACCTGGCTTGGTTATAATCAAATCAGAGGCGGTCATTAATTCTTCGATATTCTGGGCATAACCTAAAAGCAGTATTCTCTTTTTATAATTTCTTATCCTTTTCTTTAAACAATGGTATGTTTTTTTGTTGGTTCCACAAACAACTATTATCTGAATATTTAATTTTATATTATTTAGTATCTCAACGATTTCTTTGATTGGTCCTAACCCCTGCCCCCCGCCCATAATTAATATTGTTAACATATCATTCTTTAGATTCAATCTTTTTCTTATTTCGTGGCTATCTAAATGCCGATTGAATTTAATATCGAAAGGTATCCCTAAGGTTTTTATCTGCGAGGGCGCTATACCCTTCTTTATAAGCCTCTGATTTACCTCTTCTGAGGGTGTAATATAATAGTTCACGGTGTCATAAATCCAATAGGAATGCGGAACAAAGTCAGTCAGAACGGCCACTAAAGGGATATGGCTATTTTTTATCCGTTTAAAGTCTGCTACTATCCCGCAGGGAAACGCTTGCGTTGTACAGATTACATCTGGTTTAAACATATTAAACAGGGATTCTAATTTCGGAAGATTGAGGTTGTGTATTGTATTTTTGAGCCCCTGTGATTTTTTAACCCAGAATGGATTGTCGTACAGATGAGCCCAGACAAACGGCAGCCTCTTAATCATAAACATATAAAAAGCATTGATGATTTTTTCTCCCTTGGGGTATGTATAATTAAAAGCGTTCAAGGTTAATGTCTGCGTTTCTGGCGAGATTATTTTAATTGCCTTTTCTATAGCGAGACTGGCGCTACGGTGTCCCGAGATATTGGAGATATGCAACAAGAGGACGCGCTTGGTTTGCATCGCATTAAACCTTACCTTCTTTGGAAAGCTGAAGGAATATAGATACAATCTGAGGATGTAATTGCTGACCGGATACGCGTTGGATTTCCTGGATCGCCTCTTTCTTGCTTATTGCAGCACGATATTGTCGGTCAGTGGTCATCGCATCAAACGTATCGGCAACGGCGATTATAGCCGCGATTAACGGTATCTTTCCATTATTCAATCCCTCAGGATACCCCTTGCCATCATAGCGCTCATGGTGATATTTAACGCCCAGGATAGCCTCTTCTAATTCTTTTATCGGTTGTAATATATTGGCTCCAATCACTGGATGGAGTTGCATTCTCTTCTTTTCTTCGTTAGTTAAGGGCCCTTCTTTGTTAAGAATTGATTCGGGAATA
Organism: Candidatus Omnitrophota bacterium; assembly: GCA_029932935.1. Lineage (GTDB taxonomy): Bacteria > Omnitrophota > Gorgyraeia > Gygaellales > JAHJCI01 > JAOZPD01. Next base: position 4,728 of record JAOZPD010000077.1, read on the forward strand.
CCAATTTTACCCACATCGTGTAAAAGGGCAGCCATATGTAATTGCTCTAAGAAATTTTCACTCAATCGTTCTTCTTGCAGTTTGATTAATCTTTTACCTATCTTCAAACTTAAATCCGTAACTCGCTGTGTATGACCCAAAGTATAATGGTCTTTTGCTTCGATAGCAGCGGCTAATGCAATCGTTGTATTTATAAAAAGCTGTTTTCTTTTATATAATTCGGTCTGCAGTTGTTTAAAAAGTCGCGCATTACGAATAGCCATTGCTACATCATGAGCAAGGGCGACTAAGAAATCTAATTCTTTGCGCTGTAATTCTCGGCCATTCTTTTTCTTGCCCATAAATAATACACCCAGAAGTTCATTTTGGAAATAACTGGGGATGCAGACTGTAGCATCTAATATCTCCATCTGATGCAAAACAGCTTTTACGATATCCTTTTCTTCCGCAGATATAGTTGTTTTTCTTAAGAAATGTTTTGCCTCTCGCAATGTAACATATCCGTCTCCCAACAGCTCCTTATCAATTCTCTCTTTGAAAAATCGTATTAAAGGGTTATTATAATCCATACGTGCAAATTCAGAAGGAACCTTTGTTCCTGTGGGGCCACGTGAAACACGAAGTATATAAGAATTACGCTGTTCGTCGTGCAGGAGTATTCCGGCATGAATGACCTTTACTTTTTGCACCATTAATCTGACTATCATCCTGATAAGGGTATCAGGCTCATGCACCAGTATCATGCTCTTAGCAGCTATCTCCAACTCTCTTTTATAATCAATCGCCATTCTATCCCTCGCTTGCTTTATCTTAATGCGGATAGGACTATTTTTTCTAACTCGGATAACTCCAGAGGCTTATGGATATAATCCAGGATACCCAACTCTTTACATTTTTTTAACGCTTCGTCTTCATGTGGTTCTTTACCAGTAACCATAATCACAGGGGTATTCTTATCGCTTATTCTTATCTGCCTGAGTAATTCAATACCATCTATACCTTCCATCTTCACGTCTAGAATAATAAGATCAAAGCGTGTATTCGCAAATAAATCCAATGCCTGTTGGGCATCCATAGCAGTCATTACCTCAAACTTCCTTTTGCGAAAGAAATTAGCTGCAAACTCGCGTACATCTAACTCATCATCAACAATTAATAATCTCGGCATTACTCCCTTCCTTTTTAATAATATTATCTTGCAATTGGCAGCTCCAGAATAAAGCGTGTACCTTTTCCGTAATCAGAGTCAAATTTAATATTCCCCCGGTGTATCTCAGTGATGATGCGCTGGATAACAAAAAGACCGAGTCCTGTGC
>JAOZPD010000078.1 GCA_029932935.1 Candidatus Omnitrophota bacterium
AATAAATCGGCACCCTACCCGCAGACTGTGACAATCTATTCTTAAGACTCTCGAAGAGATTCTCTCTTATCCCGGAAATATCTATATTGATTCCGGATATCATTCGATATATATCATCAAATAGAAGTAAATCGTTGGCGATAATCTTGGGGGCCTCTTCTTTAAGATTAAGTCTGCCCTTTATCAAAACTATTGAATTTGGCTGGATGTTCTTGACAACTGCCTTAAAGGTCTGAGGAAAAACCAACACCTCCACCACGCCCTCCAAATCCTCTAATTTTAAGATTGCCATCTTCTCCCCTTTGGCACGGGTAGTAGTTTGTTTAATCTTAACAATTAAACCGACTACCTTAATCTCCTGGCCATGGGTACCGTGTTTCAAATTTGCAATCGAACAGAAACGAAAACGTGTCAAATTTTTGGCGTATCGCGCTAAGGGATGGCCGCTCAAATAAAAACCGAGCGTCTCCTTCTCAAAGGCAAGTAGTTGTGGCTCCGGCCACTCCCTAATTTGTTCGACACCCGCAAGACCTTTAAAAATATTCTGAGACTCAGCAAAATCAAAAAATGAAAGTTGACCGCTAGCCTTCTCTTTATGAATCCTATAAGCGTGATTCAATACCTTATCTAAACTCGCCATCATCCCGGCCCTGCTTATCCCCAGAGAATCTAAAGCCCCGGCTTTAATTAAACTCTCAATTACCTTGCGATTTACCAATCTCAAATCTACACGAGCACAAAAGTCCTCTAAATTTAAGAATTCTCCGCCCTTACGCCTGGCCTCCACTATAGATTCAATAGCACCAGAGCCTACATTCTTTACTGCTATAAGACCGAAACGGATGGTCTTCTCATCAATAACCTTAAACTCTGCTTCACTCGTATTTATATCTGGAGGCAAAATATTCAACCCCATTCTAGTTGCTTCGTTCACATACTCTACCACCTTATCTGTATTATCCCGCTCAGAGGTAAGCAAGGCAGTCATAAATTCTACCGGAAAATTCGCTTTTAAATAAGCGGTACGATAAGAAATCATTGCGTAGGCAGCGGAGTGGCTTCGATTAAAACCGTAACCTGCAAAATATTCAACTAAATCGAATATTTTATTGGCTGTAATGGTGGCGATACCGTTATTCTGGCAACCTAAAATGAAATTCTTTCTTTCCTCTTCCATTACCTCTGGTATCTTCTTGCTCATCGCTCTGCGCAGACGGTCAGCAGAAGCCAGGCTAAAACCAGCTAATTGAGAAACAATCTGCATCACCTGCTCTTGATATACAATAATTCCATAGGTATCCTTTAAAATTGTCTCGAGCTTCTTATGATCATAGCGCACCGCTATCTTTCCGTGGCGGCGTTTTATAAAGTCGTCCAACATGCCGGAACCCATTGGTCCAGGACGATAAAGCGCCAACAGGGCAATCAAATCCTCGAATCGGTCCGGCTCCAGCTTTCTGAGTAAATCACGCATCCCAGAACTCTCAAGTTGGAAAACCCCGATCGTCTTAGCCGCACATAACAATTGAAAGGTCTTCGGATCTGACAGATCAATCCTTTCAATTTCAATAGCCCTGCCCGTTCTTTCCTCAATCAGCCTTATTGTCTGTTGAATAACAGTTAAGGTGCGCAAACCTAAAAAATCAACCTTGAGAAGCCCAATCTTACCCAACGCCTCCATGCTGAAGCCGGTAGTAATCTGGCCGTCTCCCGATTTGAATAAGGGCATATAATTGGTAAGTGCAGAGTCGGCAATCACAACACCTGCAGCATGTACAGAAGCATGTCGCAATAATCCCTCTAAAGAAAGGGCAATATCAATCAACCTCTTGATTTGCTCATCGGTCTGATACAGCTGATTCAACTCCCCCTCTGACTTTAAGGCATCCTTCAGACTAATATTAGGGTCCGGCGGAATCATCTTGGCAATCCTGTCCACGTCAGCATAGCTCATTCCCATTACCCTGCCTACATCTCTAACAACAGCTCGAGCCTGCATCGTACCAAATGTAATAATCTGCGCAACGTTCTCCTGCCCGTATTTTTTTGTAACATAATCTATAACCTCCTGGCGTCTCACATAGCAGAAATCAATATCTATATCGGGCAATTCCTTCCTTTCTGGATTCAAAAACCTCTCAAACAATAACCCATACTTTATGGGGTCTATATCGGTTATCTCTAATAGATAACTTACAAAACTCCCTGCTGCCGAACCTCTTCCCGGACCGGTGAGAATACCATTTTCTTTAGCGTAATGGATAAAATCCCATACAATTAAGAAATAACTCGTAAACCCTTTCTCTGCTATAATGTTTAATTCGTATTCGAGTCGCTTCCTGTATAAGTCGCTCAATTGATTATTGAATCTTTTCTCTATGCCCCTCTCGCAGAGATACCTCAAGAATTCCTCTTGAGTTTTGCCTTCTGGTGGATGATATTTAGGTAGATGTGTCTTGGAGAAATCTAATTCCAGATTACAACGCCAGGAAATCTCCAGTGTATTCTTTAAAGCCTGGGGGACTTCCCTGAAGAGTTGTTGCATCTGAAGGGGGGATTTAAAATAGAATTCCGAGGAACCAAATCTAAGTCTCTTCGGGTCATCGAGAGTCGCTTGTGTCTGTATACAAAGCAAGGCGTCATGCGATATAGCATCTTCCTTGCGTAAGTAATGTACATCTCCGGTAGCTACCAATTTCAGAGATAACTGCTCAGCTATCTTAATTAGATTGCGATTAACTGTAGCCTGCTCCTTTATTCCATTTTCTTGTAACTCTAAATAAAAATTCTCCTTACCTAATATCTGAGAGAACTCATCAGCAACCTTTAGGGCCTCATTAAAACGATTCTCTAAAATCAAACTGGGTATCTCTCCCTTCAGACAGGCACTCAATCCGATTAATCCTTTTGCATAAGATGAGAGTATCTCTCTATCTATTCGTGGGCGATAGTAAAATCCCTCCAGGTAACCTATAGATACTAACTTCATCAAATTCTTATAGCCCTCTTCATCGCGAGCCAAAAGAACCAAATGATAGGAGGCCTCATCAACCCCATGTGCTGATTTCTCAAAACGGCTACCAGGCGCAACATAAACCTCGCACCCCACTATCGGCTTAATTCCTGCTTTCTGTGCCTGAAGATAAAAATCTATCGCCCCAAAGATATTACCGTGATCGGTAATAGCTAATGAGTCCATGTTATACTGCTTTGCCATACTTAAAAGATGTGGTATACGGCAGGCGCCATCAAGTAAACTGTATTGTGTATGAATATGGAGATGGATAAATTCAGAATGAGGCATATGGTCTTATGATTATTCCCATTCGATGGTGGAAGGAGGTTGAGAGCTTATATCATAAACTACGCGGTTTATCCCTTTTACTTTATTAACAATGCGACGAGAAACATTATCTAACACATCGTATGGCAGGCGGACCCAATCAACACTCACCCCATCCGCAGAAGCTATGCATCGTATAACAATAACATTTCTTGTGGGGAATAATATCGCAAAGGACTGCCATATCTGCTCATAGATACCTGCCTCTCTAATCTCTTCCAATAAACAGGCATCAGCCTCGCGTAATATCTTCAACCGAGGAGGCGTAACCTCTCCCAGTATGCGTACCGCTAACCCTGCCTCTGGGAATGGCTGTCGGAGGATTATGCTATCAGGTAATCCAAAATGCTTTGCCACAACTCTAACCTCATCATTAAACAAATCCTTCAGCGGCTGAATAGGCTTAAGCCTCGAGAAGCCATTACCTTGATTAGATTTTGTCTCTTCGGAATAGAGAGTACTCATCGCCAGGAAGGATACCCCCTTTGTCTTTTTTATCTCCTCCTGGAATATCTTAGTAAAAATATTTTTTATTATCTTTCTCTTCTCCTCTGCCTTGGTAATACCCTTAAGAGCTGATAAAAAACGCTGGCTTCGCTCAAGATATTTCACGTTCAGATTAAAATGCCGACTAAAAACCCTCCTTATCTGTTTGACCTCCTCTTTGCGTAACAATCCACTGTCAATAAGAATGCATTTCAATCTTCTACCCACAGCCTTATTAATCAACAAAGCAGTCACGAAGCAATCCAGGGTCGGTGTTAAATTAAGAATAACCTTACTCTTGCCTACTGTTTTTTTAATATTACTGATCGTCTCCTGAATAAAAGAATTCATCGTCCATGCCCCTATGCACCCGCATATTTTATAGAGAAAATTACTCAGTATCTGACTACCGCGTTGCGTAGCAACAGATTCGGGATGAAATAAAGTCCCGAAAATCTTTTTCCCTGTATATTCCACAGCCGCTATAGGATTATCCTGTGTATGAGCGGTCTTCTTAAACCCATTGGGTAATCTCTTGACGAAATCCGCACAATTCATCCAGCAGGTGATATTGCTGGGCATTTGCCAGAATAGATTATAAGTGTTATCGATAAACAACTCGCATCTACGAAACTCAGATGGTTTTATAGACTTCATCCGCCCGCCAAAAGAATCAATAATGAGTTGCATACCATAATCAATCCCTAAAATAGGGATATTGAGTTTAAAGATGCCCTTCTCAGGAAAACGAACAGATTTATTGTAGTCCGAGCTTAACCCTCCGGATAGAATAATTCCTTTCGGCTTCAATAGTTTAATCTCCTTCATTGATATATTGCAAGGTACCGTGCGGGAAAACACATGATTCTCTCTTACCCGCTGTGCTACTAATTGCGTATAAGAAGAATCAAAATCGAGAATTAGAATAAGTTCTTTGGTCATAAATCATCCTCGCTGTTAAAAGCCCATAATTATCTATTTACCCATTCCCACCTGTTGAGCTACCTGAAACAATTTGCCCTCTGTCTGAATAGAAGGGGCAATAATTATCTCTACATCGTGCATTTCCTTAATATCCTTAACCCCCAATGACCCCATAGATGTCCGCAATGCACCCATGAGATTTTGAGAGCCATCATCAACATTAGCAGGACCAAAGAGTATCTGCTGTAAAGTCCCGGTGGTACCTACATAAATACGCGTCCCGCGTGGTAAATTCTCATGCGATGTAGCCATCCCCCAATGATACCCTCTGCCCGGAGCCTCTTTAGCCCGTGCAAACGCAGAGCCAACCATCACCGCATCTGCACCGCTGGCAAATGCCTTACAGATATCGCCGCCCCTACTCATGCCTCCATCCGTAATAATAGGTATATATCTACCGGTCCTTTTATAATAAAAATCTCTTGCGGCAGCAGCATCGATAGTGCTAGTAACCTGGGGTACCCCTATTCCCAGCACCCCCCGCGTCGTACAGGCTGCGCCCGGACCAATGCCAATCAATAAACCACAACAGCCTGTCTCCATTAGCTCCAGGGTAGTTTCATAAGTTACGCAATTACCGATAATGACAGGAATCTTGCTCTGCCTGCAGAATTTAAATAAATCTAATGTCTTGTATTCACTGGAAATATGCCTGGCGGTCGTGACCGTGGACTGCACTACGAATATATCGGCTTTATTCTCATGAGCAATCTGATTAAATCTTTGAGCATGCGCTGGAATGCAGCTAACCACAGCGGTTGCCTTTTTGGATTTAATCTGGTTGATCCTCTTGGCAATTAACCTTTCTTTGATTGGTTTTGTATATATAGCTTGAACAAGCTTAGTTGCCTTTTTGGAATCCGCCTTAGCGATCTCTTTCAAAACCTCATCTGGATTATCGTAACGTGTCTGCACTCCATCCAGATTCAAAACAGCAATTCCGCCCAGTTGAGACATGCGTATCGCAAAACCAACATCAGTCACCCCATCCATTGCCGCCGCTAATATAGGTACTTTAAAGGTAAGCCCAGCGATTTCAAAACTCGTATTGACCTCGTTAGGATTTATCGTCTGCGAACCAGGAACAAGAGCTATCTCATCAAATCCATAACAACGACGCGCTCTCTTGCCTATGCCTATCCATTCTGCCATATTCTCTCCCTTCAGTTTTGCTGTGTATTATATAAGAATATTTAGGTTCTGTCAACTATATAACATCCTTTTAA
>JAOZPD010000079.1 GCA_029932935.1 Candidatus Omnitrophota bacterium
TGAAAAGATAATCCCCCCCTTTAGAATATTTACCTTACCATAAAACTCCAGTCCTTCTATATTAAATAACAACCAATCTAAATCCAGCTTAGCATATTCCTCGCGAGGAAATATACCCTGATAGGCAAGATTATGTATAGTAAGTAAGGTTTTGCAATCTTTATAGAATCGATCGGATTGTAATTTTGTCTTCAAATAAATCGGAATACAGCAAGCCTGCCAGTCATGAATATGTATTATATCTGGACTAAAACCGATCTGTTTAATTATCTCTAGAGATCGCCGACAAAAGAAAGAAAATCTTTCTAAATTATCATGATAATCTCCTTGCGAGGTCCCATAAAGCTCATCACGATTAAAATATTTATCATTTTTAATGAAGTAAACTTTGATATCCTTACCAACTTTTGTGTACATAATATCATGATGCGGTGTCTTGATATCGTAGTTTGAAGATGATATCTTCTTATAAAATGGCATAATAATAATTACCTCTTGCCCGTACTTCTCCACTGCTAAAGGCAGGGCACCCATAACATCAGCCAGCCCTCCCGTTTTGGCAAAAGGTACAACCTCAGACGCGCACATTACAATCCTCATTCAACCTCCTCCATCTCTAGCCAATTCTTACCCTGTTTAATTACTACTTTTATCGGCACTCTAAGGCTAATGCATCCCTCCATTTTCTGACGGACTAACTTGATGAGTGAATCAAGCTCGGTTGAGGATGCCTCAAAAACAAGCTCATCGTGAATCTGTAGAATTAATCTTGCATTATATCTAAGTTTTTGTATCTCACGATAAATCTCAATCATTGCTTTTTTAATAAGATCTGCGGCTGAGCCCTGAATGGGCGTATTTACCGCCTGCCTTTCAGCAAACTGACGAATTCCAGAATTTTTACTGTTAATATCCGGTATATATCGCCGGCGACCTAGAATTGTCACAACATACCCATCTCTTCTAACTTGCTCGATCTGCCTCTGTATATAATCACGCACCTTAGAATATCTAACAAAATATGCGTCAATGAAACTAACTGCTTCCTCATGAGAAATACCTAAATCTCGACTCAAGCCAAAGCTACTTAATCCATAAATAATTCCAAAATTAATCCTCTTTGCCGCCTCGCGCATCTCTTCGCTGATATCCCTCTGATCTAATCCATAAATTAAAGAAGCGGTAGCAATATGAATATCCTGGTTATTTTGAAAAGCGTCGATAAGTTGAGGATCCCCAGATAGATGCGCCAATATTCTTAATTCTATCTGGGAATAGTCAAAAGAAACAAGAAACGAATCAGAAGAAGATGCCACTATCGCCCTTCTGATCTGACGCCCAATATCTCCCCTCACGGGTAAATTCTGTAGATTAGGATTAGATGAACTCAACCTACCCGTCTGTGTACCTGTTTGGTTAAAGGAGGCGTGGATTTTCTTCGTCTGTGGATCAAGTAATAAAGGCAAGGCATCTACATAAGTAGATTTTATTTTATTAAGCTTGCGATATTCAAGTAAGATTTTTGGTAGAGGATGCTCATCGGCAAGCCTACTCAATACCTCTTCATCTGTAGAAGGACCGCTTTTTGTCCTTTTAACAACTGGCAATCCTAACCTTTCAAACAAGATGCTTCTTAACTGCTTAGGAGAATTAATATTAAACTCTCCGCCTGATAACTTATATATCTCTCTTATTAGGTCTGCCAATTGATTCTCAAGCCTCAAAGATAACGCTCTGAGAAATTCTACGTCTAAACCCACACCTGCTAACTCCATACTCACTAACACATCTACTAAAGGCATCTCCAAGCCAAAAAAGAGTATATCTAACCCCTTATGATGCAATTCCTTATCCAAGATATCCTTCAATCTGGATATCAAAAGACAAGCTCTGTACTGTTGTACATGAGTCCCCATAATCTCTCTAAGGTAATCCCAAGTCAAATCCCCAAGATCAAATCCTGTGCGAGAAGAATTTAATAAATATGCGGCAATCATTGTGTCAAAATACAAGCCCTCTAACTTTACTCCATGTTTAGCTAATCTTACTTTTATCTCCTTAAGATTATGTCCTATCTTCTTAATCTCAGCATTACTTAATATCTTTTTCATCTGCACTGTTATATCACTAAGCTCAGATTCAACAAAAATAGTAGATTCTTCTTTTACTTTTTTTAATAATGCTACCATTCCATTGCCGCAGTAGAGAACTAATTCTTTTGTCTGTGCGAATGCAGATATATCTTCTGATCTGTTCGCTATAACTTCAAATCTGCTATTGTCATGCGGTAAATTGGTAAGCAGACTCTTAAACTCCAATTTCTTGAATATATCGTAAAGAGTAGAATAATCTGGTTCTTTAAGTTTTAATTTATTCAAATCGAACTCTAACGCAACATCCTCTCTTAATTTAACGATGCTTCGATTTAACGAGATTTTATCTACGCTCTCTTTTATAGCTAACTGCAATCTTGGTGGTTTTATTTTATCGAGATTATCCAGAATACCATCTATAGATTGAAAATCTCGAATAAGTCTTATTGCGGTCTTCTCTCCTATACCTCTAACCTGGGGAATATTATCCGCTAAATCACCCGCTAGAGAAATCAAATCAACTATCTGAGGGGGGTTAATACCAAATACATCTCTAATCTTCTCTGCATCATATACCGTACCCTTATTCTTGTAAGGACTAAAAACCACGACATGCTCATCTACAAGCTGCAGAACATCCTTATCTGAACTGACAATTACTACGTCTAAACCGCTCAATTTAGCCTTCTTGACTAAACTAGCAATAAGATCATCTGCTTCAAATCCGGCTTTTTCATACAGGGTAATACCATAAGCCTGAATAATCTGTTTTATTAATGGGATCTGTTCTGCCAGAGATTCTGGCATCTGCGGACGCTGAATTTTATATTCCGCAAACTTACGCTGACGGAAGGTATCTCGAGAGACATCAAAACAAATACCCAGATATTCTGGCTTCTCTTCTTTTAAAAGCTTATTTAAGAAGTTTACAAATCCAAAGATAGCATTGGTAGGCTGCCCGAAAGAAGTACTCAATCCCTTTATAGCATAATAGGCGCGATAACAGAATGCTGTAGCATCTATCAAATATAATCTCTCTTTACTCATTGTTCTCCAAATTATCTTATGGATAAGTATACATAAACTAACAGACCCTACCCCTGATATATAAAAACAAAACTAAATATTCTTTCCTCGATACTCACAATCCTCAAAACAAAGATAAGCTATACTGTATCTATTTTATATAACTTCTCTATATGCGTTAGTATAACTCTTGATTTAAAAACATTGAGATAGGGTTGGAAAATTAATTATTTCTTAAGGATTGAGGCCTCTCGTGGCTATCCTTTTCAAGATGGTACTTTATTTCTTGAAGGATATTTTATATTTTAACATATCTCACTGCTAAACACAAGTTAAATTATACCGGTATTCAAAGATATAATTGCAGTTTATAAAAGCGGTGGCATACCCAAAGATGGATGGCCTACCCTGGATAAAAATTCCAGAAGCTGCTCTGAATTAGTTGCCTGTGTCTCATCGGCAATCTTATCTAATAAATCTGGTTGACCGAGCTCTTGACAACGCTGCTTTAATTTCTCACCCAGACTATCCTTCAATTCCTTAGGCATCCAGACAATTCGGCTAAGTCCACCATCCGCAGAGATAAATTTTTTGCTAGCAATATAAAGTCTACCTATACCCAAAAAACCTGGTGTTTGAACACCGCCTCCTACTGAACCAGCCAGTGAGGTGAAGGTCATGCCGCAGGGCGTCATACCGGAATAATCACGATGAACGATCATAAAACCATTCGCCTCAGGAATAATCGCCACAATACACTCAAAGCAACCACAGCTCGTCTGAGGAGAATCCATAAGTGAATACATGCTAACCTTATCGACTGTCTTATTTGATTTCTCATAGACAAAATCGTTCACGCTCTGCCACTGCCCTAATTTAGCATCAAGCACCTTACCTTTTACAACTGGTTGATTCGGGCCAGCAGGCATAATTTCATAGCAGGCCTTTGCATCGAGCCAAGAATAAGCTCCGCAGAGGCCTAGCCGCTCTGGGGTAACAATGCAAACATGATTAGGAGCGAATGACTGACAGAGTGTACAGCTATAAAATGTATCTACACTCTCATCCGTCATGCCACTGATTCTTTCATCACGTTCATTATATACCTTCCTCACATCTACTAATAACCTCTCTACATCAGACTGTCTTGTATAAAGCTTAACCTGAACCTTATCAATAATTGCGCCATATTCTTTATGGAACATGGCATGTAAAAATGTACCTATATGTTTAAGTCTAAAACCCTTATTATATGCGTGGTGATTTATTCTTATCCAATTCATATCCCGCTGACCAACATGCATAATTCCCATAGCATAATTTGTATATCTGTGTATCTGACGCTCCAGAACTGGCTCGAAATCCTTCTGCATTTTACGCCCAGCAACTTCAACAATAATTGCCAGAGGCATTGATCTTTTTCCTTTCTCCAGCTGGTCAATATCTGAACCGATGAGCTCAACCTTTCCGTCCTCCACATCATTAGAATCTCTAGAAGTAAGATATTCAAAGGCCAAGGAATTCTTCCCGCCAAACTCAACATATAATTGCTCTTTCCTTACGCGCTCTCCCTCGAATGCAGCTGCATAGGATACAGGTATGGGTATCTGAGTAACAGTAACCTTTAATCCCCTTACCTCAATCGCACGAGGCACAATCTTTTTATAATCTAGCTCGCTAACTAATGCCTCGTATGTTGTAATTCCTGAGGGTTTAATTTGGGGAATTTCTGTATCCGCAATTACGGGAAAGCCCATATTAATTGCGCCGGCTCCAGTAGCATATTTCAAATCATCCAGTTCACCTAAAACTAAACCGAAAGCAAAAACCCTTTCTTTAGTATATAGTAGACATCTCTTTGCCTGCCCAGCTTTCAAACCGCCAAATGTGAGTGCTGAACGAATTGCCCAATTTAATGGATAGATAGCTGAAAGTGTATCTCTTCCGTAAGGCACAATGTAATTATCCCACCCCATCTGTACGTCCTCTTCTCTTAACTGATCAATTATCGAACGGCCGTTAACGCTCGAACCGGCAAAGATGAGTATATTCCTTTCCTGCAGTCTGCGTACTATCTCCACTGCTGTTTTATTATCTGGTGCCGCTCCCAATATTGCTGCAAATCCAGGCATCCTACCGTCAACAAGCTGAATTCCCAAAGAGCGCATAATCGTATCCGTAAAAAAACCATTGCAGTCCCTCTGTGGCTCCTGACCATAAAGATACCGCAAAGCCATGATTACCTCTTCCGCTAAAAGAGTAGCAATACCGGCATCCAGAGCATCTCCTAAATAAGGAAGCCAGAGATTTTCTGTCGGCTCAACCGGCAACAGAGATCTAGCATGGGCCAATATCGTCCCGGCATCCTTTAGAGTCTTTGCCTCGAGACCCATTAAGGCATATGCCATCGGCAAATAAAAGGCGGTCTCAGGAAATGCTAAACTTTGTCTCTCTTGTTTTTCGTTTATTGCCTTAGCTAGAAACTCCTCGGCCTGCTTGACTATCTGCTTTGCTCCCCTAATAACTGAAGCAGCCACAATCTTAGACATATAAACTCCTCCTTCTAATTCTATACAATATAAATTTCTTCTTTCTGACCAATTAAATCTAACACCATCGCATAACTAAAGCTAGGAGAAACCAGATCATCCTTGATCGATGATACATCTACTCCATCCTTTATAAGCCTTAGAAAAATACCACAATTCTTTACATCACCTATCGCAATTGCGCCAACGAGACGATTTTGTCTTAAAACAAATTTCTTATAAATGCTTCTTCTTTCATCGTAAACAAACAACTCTTCAAATTCTGGGCCTTTCGGCCTGGTTATCCCCATGGAGATAGTCGGTAGATCAAAAAAATCAACGGAGTTCATCGTCATAGAACCATTATATTTACAATCTCCTCCT
>JAOZPD010000080.1 GCA_029932935.1 Candidatus Omnitrophota bacterium
CTCTCTTTACTAAATGTGCACATCTGACTCGTGGAGGCTGTAGCACTTGACAGAGAGATAACATCTGGCAAGCATTCAGGATGGACTATAACACGAGCTCGAGGATGAAACCTCTTTGCTCTTTTAATATCTTCGCTTAAAATATTAACGTGAACGGGGCAAAAACCATCCCAAGTAATCAGTCTCTTGCCAGTCTTGCAGGAGACAAAATCAGCCAGATTCTTATCCGGTACAAAAATAACTTCCTCCCTCTCTCCCAAGGCATCCACAACTCTAACAGCATTGGCTGAGGTACAACAAATGTCTAACTCTGCCTTCACTGCTGCGGATGTATTAACGTATCCTACCACAATCGCTCGGGGATACCTCTGTTTTAATATTCTCAAATCATCAACTGTAATCATATCTGCCATTGGACAACCAGCCGTTATATCTGGCATGATGATTTTTTTCTTAGGGCAAAGAATAGAAGCGGTCTCAGCCATAAAATGTACTCCACAAAAGACTACCACAGCAGCCTTTGTCTTAGCGGCAATACGACTCAACTCCAAAGAATCGCCTCTAAAATCGGCTACATCTAAAACCTCTGGTAACTGATAATTATGAGCCAGGATTACTGCTCTACGCTTTCTCTTTAATCTTTTGATCTTCTTAACGATATTGTCCTGATAGATACTCATTATAATTCTCCTGACATCTACAACAAAGCATCTAAGGCACTGCTTAATCGGCAATCACCCCCGATGAGATAGATCTTAATATGCTCCTCTTTTCTTACTCTATGATTATATCTTATATTCAGTATCTAAACAATCTCCTTTTGCTTCTGCTTACCATTTAAACCTCATACCTATCTCAGACCACCTTCCTGGCTGCGGTATTCCGTCTATTTCTTGATATTCAACATTGAAAAGATTAGTAACTCTTATAAAAATCTGCGAAATCTTATTTATGTTATAACTAAAATAGCTATTCAGAAGTACCCAACCATGGCGGCTGCGTTTTTTCTTATATGTTAATCCGACAGTTTGCCTTCCGCAAGGTAGATTAAAATTAAATACGGTGTTTAAAATATGCTGGGTATGCTTACTCCCATATTTATAAATATACCCCTGCCCGTCAATATGTCTATTAATAAAATTATAGTTAGTATCTAAAATGGTATTTCTAGTTAGTGCTAATCTTAAATAGCCCTCCAAACCACCCACCTCTGCCTTAGTAATATTCTCAGCCTTCCATGTGGATTGGGCAGGGCTATGTTTAATCCAATCAATAAAATCTTCTTCTTTTCTTAAAAAGAAGGTTACCCCCCAGGAAAAGCTCGTTTTCTTATAATCAATTCCTGCATCGAGGTTAATGGCCTTCTCCTCAGATAACTCTAAGTTACCAACCGTAGTAGGGCCATTATAACGGAGTTCTGTAAAATCTGGAATGCGTATGCTGCGTGAGACCCCAAAAAGGAATGAATATTCTTCCAAAAACTCATATCTAAATTTTAATGAGCCCGAATAAGCCTGATCAAAATCTCTGTAGTCATCAACTCTGGCAGATATCCCTAATGATAATCCTGGAATTATATTCTTGCTACTATCCACATATATACTTGTATGCTCACGGGTATCCCTCCCCAGGCTGGTGGAACTGACACGCTCACAACCATACTCTACACCTAAACCTACCCTACCTAAAATGCCCAATTGCCTCTTAAGATAGATACTCGGAACATATATATCAGTACGATGGTGATTAAGGTATTTACTTCGCACCTGCGTCTTATCTAACATGAATTTATCGTAGTGTCTACGCCACAAAAAATTTGGATTTATTATAGAATCATAATCTACCAAATTAAAACCTGTGTTCAACAGCAATGTCTTAGTCCACTCTTTAGAGGGAAAGTTCCTCTTAGGCGTATAAAAATCATAAGCACCGAATTCCTTCTCTTGGTAACCCAATTTGATATCAAACTCTCCACTGCTTGTATCCACAAGAGAAACAAAGGTAGCGTTTAGCTTTTTAAAATCTGTATCGTAACGAAAACCGCCGGATTCCTGTCTCTCTAAAGAAAATCTCGCATTCAATCTACCTATCTGATCTGTAATACTAAATGTGCTGAATCTTGTCTGATATGAACCAATGCCGGATTCCAAAATAACACTTTTACCTTGAGGTCTTTTGAGTATAATGTTTATAGCCCCACCTACTGCATCCGGACCGAAGAGAGATGACGATAAGCCTGGTATTACCTCAATTCTACTAATATCCTCTTTAGTTAGAGGGATATCCGAATTATGATGACTGGTCTGAGGATCGTTAATACGCCTACCATCAAGCAAAACTAAAACACCATGAGAACCAGAACCACGCAGGGAGAAATCTGTCTGAATAGCCCCTGCCAGAGAGCGACTCTGTAAATCCAGAGGGGTAAAGCTTAAACCTCCCACAGGAGAATCAAATGGCGAACTTTCTAGTGAGGTAACATTTAAAGAATATGTATTCGCAAGATGAATATTGCTCTTGGTAACAACGATAGTTTCTAAATCGGATAGAGAGTAGTTATCCGCAGATACAGAATATGAGCAGCTTAGACATATAATAACAATAAACACAAAATATAATCCGTACCCTTTAGCCACAATGAGATATTATAAAAGGCACGGATAAATTGTCAACTTAAAATAAATTTATTGTTTACAATGGGAGATGTCACCAGCCACCACCCTCTCTGTCAGGCCAGAATCCAACCTGACTAATAATCCACCATCGTAATCAATATCCATCGCCTTACCAATCAACGCCTGTCTTTTACCAACCACGCTCAATTTAATTCTTTTACCCAATGTTGCGCTAAAATGGCGCCACTCCTCCAAGATTCTATCGACTCCCTGTCTTTGAAACTGCAGATATTTATCCTCGAAATAAGACAAAATGTACTTCAATAAAATCAACCTGTTAATCTCGTATCCAACCGCTTCCTTCAATGTGCCAGCCGGATAAGGCAAAGCCCCCTTATCATTATTTACATTTATTCCTACCCCCACAATGATAGCATGAACCGCATCCATTTCTGCATTCATCTCTGTCAATATTCCACCCACCTTCCTATCATCTACTAAAATGTCATTGGGCCACTTTATCTGTGCTTCAATTCCTAAATGCCGCTTCAGGGCCTGGCATATTGCTACAGCTGAGATAAGGGTCAACACCGGTGTCTGTTGTGGCAAGATCTTTGGTTTGATAATTAAAGAAAAATATATCCCTTTATATTTAGGTGATAGCCATAATCTTCCCATCCTTCCCCTGCCTTCTGTTTGGCCCTCGGCTATAATCAATGCCCCCTCAGATACGCCATTAAGCGCCAGATCCATTGCTGTATCCATAGTAGAAGAGAGATTTTCGTAATAATAGACTGCCTTACCAATAAATTTATTTTTCAAATGATATTTAATCTCCCAGGGATAAAGCCTATCGGGCAGAGACAACAATTTGTATCCTAGATGCGGGACAGCGGCAATATCATATCCTAAATTCCTCAGCTCTTGAATATGCTTCCATATTGCTGCACGAGTTATACCAAGCTGTCCACTTATTTCCTCTCCCGAGATATATCCTGTTTCTCTCTTTAGTATATATAATAATTCTGTATTAACCATCTTATTGGAAAACCTATCTAAGGTTTAAACTCCCCTTACGATAACCTTCTAAATCCAAGGTAATATAATCATAACCTAACTGATTAAGATAACTTATAATTAAAGGACGATAAGAGTTAACCAAACGATAGATATCATTTTTATCCAATTCAATGCGAGCCAGTTTCAAAGTGCGCCCCCTCCTCCTCTTGAAAGGCAACCCTAAACTATAGTGTCTCAGACGCACCTGTGTAAATCCTAAACCTCTGAAATAACTCTCTGCTCGATAGATAGTTATTAAATCCTTAACTACAATCGGCTGTCCGTAGGGAATTCTGGAGGCAAGACAAACTGTGGCTGGCTTGTTCTTAGTAGATAAGTCGAAGAGCTCACTCAGTCTGTAAATATCCTGCTTACCAATGGCGCATTCATCCAGAGGAGAACGCACCCCCAGTTCGCTCCTTGCCTTACTGCCTGGACGAAAGTCTCTGGAATCCGAGATATTGCTTCCATCAAGTACAAAATTAATCTTGTATTTATATGCGATACCCCATAGAGTCTTGAATAATTCTCTCTTGCAATAATAACAGCGATCAACTGTATTTTTTACAAAGAGAGGATTTTTAAATAAATTAATTTTTACTATCCTGTGATTTATTCCCCACTCTGCCGTTATCCTGCGAGTAAACTGCAACTCGTCCGGTGGGAATATTGGTGAGCTAGCGGTTACTGCTATAACATTGTTACCTAAGACATGATTTGCTATTTTTAGAAGCAGACTGCTATCTGTGCCGCCCGAATAAGCAATCAGCACCGACTCCATCTGCTTCAATAGTGCAATCAGTTTATCTAACTTCTTTTTTAATCTCGGCGTTTTCTTCTTTTTCCTCGCCACCGCTGAATAGCCTGCTTAATATCCTCCTGTTCCTTCAGAATAAGAAAATCGATATACTTTGATAATTTATCTCTGTCTTGCGGACTAAAGAAATCAGTAAAAAAGATACCTACGCCATAAATCTTATTAGAATCAATCTCCCCAATAAGATTACACCTAAATACATCCCCCCAACACCTCAATTCTCCTGTTAGGGATAACGCACTGGTGTAGGCTGGAATATCTATTACCATATCCAGATGAACCCCCAGAGGAATCTCTCTGTCAATCTCTACATAAGTACCTAAGCGGCTGATGTTCTCTGTATGGGTAAAAATAGTGCCTCCCTGAGGATAAGTTATCCTAACAGGCAACCTTACCTTCAATCTCCTTTCTCTTCTTTTCTCTATAACCATCTGTTAAAAATGAATCTCCATTGCCCTTGTAGGGCATACCTTAACACAGAGTTCACAAGCAATACATTTATTATCATAAAAATGCACCTTGCGGGTAAGGGGATCAACTACTAAAGCTCCCGTGGGACAAATAGGAACACATACACCACAATCAGTACATTTTGCCTCATTCCTAACAATATCCTGACTTAGAGGTTGAATCCTTACGCCACAGGAAACAAGATACTCTATACCCCGATTAAAATCCTCCTCCTCGCCATTAAGCTCCATAACCATCAACCCCTCCTCTTGAGGGGTAACATAGGCCTTGAGAATATTAAATTTGAGATTATAGTCCTTAACCAACTTATACACAATTGGCTGATCGACAAGCCGATGGGGAAAATGCAAAACCATGCGTTTAGAAATCATACATTAATCACCTCTTTTATCTGCGGTATCTCTTTTTTAAGAGCCTCCTCGATACCCATCTTTAATGTCATCTGGCTCATCGGACAAGCGCCACAAGCCCCTGTGAGCCTAACCTTAACTACTCCGTCATCAGTTACATCTACCAATTCAACATTACCACCATCGGCCATAAGCGCCACTCTTATCTTATCTAATGCCTTCTCTACCTGCTCTCGCATAGCTCCTCCCTTTATTGTTGCTATTTGTTATATTCTTAATCTCTCTACAATCTCCTCCTCACCTGCAGAACATCGAATAATCTTACTCTCTTTACTATCCCTGATTACTATCCTGATCTCTCCATTAGTCTCTCGGTCACAATAACGAGCTAATATGCGTCCCGCCAACTCCAATAATCCCCCAGCAACCATCCCTGGTCTCAAGATACCATTTGGACCAGGCGTATCCAATGGCTCCAAGAAGAAATCGCCTCTCTTAACGAAAGTGACTAAACGCTGATTCTCCTCATAATTACGTCCAAGAATTAATTTAACCTCGTTAGATAAACGGAAATGCCTCCCCAGTTTTAACAACTGAACGTCATCCAATTCAAGTTCTCTCCTATTAACTAACAAATCCTTCAGCCTTCTACTAAAACCAGGGTCTGTTAGAAGGCATCCTCCTGCTGGCTGT
>JAOZPD010000016.1 GCA_029932935.1 Candidatus Omnitrophota bacterium
TGATATTATGCTTGCCCTCTTTCGAGAAAAAGGTGTGATCGAATAAATATGAATGCTGTTTTCAGTATCGGTATTATCTTACTGTTTGGTCTCATTGGAGCACACCTAATAAATAAGATAAAATTCCCTTCTGTAACGGCCTATCTTTTGCTGGGTATTCTTATAGGTCCCTCTTTGGGTAATATTATATCTTCAGAATTGTTCTCTGCTTCTGGTTTTATCTCTAATATTGTTCTCGGTCTAATAGCATTCAGCATTGGGCAGAATTTCTCGCGGGATAATTTTAAGCGGATTGGTAGGTCTGTAATCTGGATCTCTGTGTTTGAGGCTAGTGGCGCTTGGATTTTAGTAACCCTGATATTCTTCTTGATCTTGAGGCAACCGTTTTATGTATCTCTTATCTTTGGAGCAATAGCCTCAGCTACTGCACCTGCGGCCACAGTTATGGTTGTGAGGGAATATAGAAGTAAAGGTAATTTTACGGATATTCTTTTAGGCGTAGTTGCCCTTGATGATGCCTGGTGTTTAATTATCTTTGCTTTATCTTTAGCCATCTCGAAGGCAGTAACCATACATATAAGCAGTAATTTATTTATATTTAAGGTTATTCTGAAGTCTATATTGGGGATAGGGGGTGCTTTTATTCTGGGTTATATATCGGGTTTGGTGGCATCTGTTTTTTCTAAATATATCCGCACCCAGACCGAGGCACTTATCTATAGCCTGGGATTTATATTTTTTACTATTGGATTAAGTCTAATCCTACATTTTTCAGTACTGCTGGCCTGCATGTCATTAGGGGCAAGCTTAGTTAATCTTAAAAAGATGCATCTAAATTTTTTTGATGTTGTAAGAACAATAGATTCCCCTTTATATCTTCTATTTTTTGTTCTGGCAGGTGCAAATTTGGAGATACATCTGCTTAACAATATCGGATTCATTGGTATTTTCTATTTGATATTTCGTCTGGCTGGTAAGATAGGTGGAATATATTTGGGTGGCTTTATTACAAATGCATCGGAGAATATAAGGAGATATCTGGGTTGGGCTTTGGTTCCACAGGCCGGGGTTGCCCTAGGGTGCGCCCTTATTGCCAAAGGCGATTTTCCTCAAGCTGGTAGTTTAATATTTACAACAATTATTGTTACTACCATTATATATGAATTGATAGGTCCTATTTGTACCAAGTTTGCTTTGGAGAGGGCAGGCGATATAAGTATTACTAACGGTCAAAATATTTTATGATGGGCCTTAAAGGGATCAGTTGTTTGTTATTATCTTTACTGTTTTTTGAATTGTAAATCTATTAGGGTAAAAGTATGTATGTTATTTCAGATTTTTTCATTGATTTTTTATTTAAAAGAATATATACTACCGCTTTATAATAGTTTTTATGAAAAAGGATATAATTAATCTATGATCATTATTCCAATCTTAATTGTCGCTGCCGGAATTTTTATGGGATGGAATATTGGCGCTAATGATGCGGCGAATTGCGTAGGTGCCGATATCGGTTCCCGTAGAATGACTGTTAGAGAGGGTATAATTATCACTTGTTTGTTTTCATTCTTGGGGGCCCTTATCTTTGGGTCAAAGGTAATAAAAACAGTTGGTAAGGGAGTTGTTCCTTTGGATAAATTGGACCCTCAGTTGGCTATGTTAGTTGCTTTATCAGCTTGTTTCGGTGCTGGTATCTGGGTACTCTTAGCTACGTATAAAAGGATTCCAGTCTCTACGTCTCATTCTATTGTGGGAGCTGTAGCGGGAGTGGGATTGGCTATCTTGGCTCCTATATATTGGAAGAAGATCGGTGAAATATTCTTATCGTGGATATTGACACCTTTCGGCTCTGGTTTAATAGCCTTTGTGTTTTATCCAATCATAAGAAGAATTTTCTTTAGTTTAGTGCCTAGGAGACTGGAGTCGATAACCACTAGGTGGCTTCTTATTTTGAGTAGTATTTATCTTGCCTTTACCTGGGGGGCAAATGATGTAGCTAATGTTACTGGGGTAATGGTTGGTTCAGGAATATTCTCTGTTTTTTGGGCAACCGTAATAGGAGGTTTGGCTATTGTATTCGGAGTAACAACTTGGGGATATAAGGTTATTGAGACAGTAGGCTTCAGGATTACCCACTTGCTTCCTATAATGGGATTTGTTGCCGAATTAGCCTCTGCGGTAAATGTCCAGGTTTATACACAGTTTGGTATCCCGGTATCTACTTCGCATTCGATGGTAGGAGCTGTGATAGGTGTGGGGTTTGCGCGCGGCATAAGAGCGGTAAATAAAATGATAATAAGAGATATGGTTGTTGCCTGGAGTTTAACTCCTTTTATGAGCGGTGTTATATCTTTTCTAATAATGAAAGGGATACTTTTCTTTTCCGGGTAGTTTTATTGTAATTCCTTGGACAATGCAGTGCGTATTCCTAGGTAATTCGATAAACAGAATGGATGATGGGTAAATAAATAGGATGATGAATAAGGGGGGATGGATATGCAAGAATCGAGAAATATATTTGGTTGGTTAGGTAGGGAGCAGGAGAAGGTTGCACTTGAGCGAGCCAGGAGACATATAGATAAGGTATATGAGACGGTAATTAATCTACAGCAAGCAATTGCTTGTTTTGTACGAAATGATTTAGTTGGTAAGGCGGAGAGCATCCAGAGGATAAAGGCTTCGGAGCATGAGGCGGATCTAATCAGACGCTCAATTATGGATACCCTTACTGAAGAGTTTATCGCTCCTCCTGACAGAGAGGACTTGATGCATTTCACGAAGTCGTTAGATACGATTGCTGACCACGCGAATGGTGCCGGTAGATTGCTTGACTTTTTAGAAGAGAAGCTACCCGAGAATATCCTGGGTAAGTATGTTGAGACGGCGGCAATTATCACCAAGGCAGTTGAAAAATTGAAGGACGCCTTGGATTCTTTAGCAAAGAATGATATTAAAAAAGCGTTGGCTGATTGTGGACTTGTGGAGGAATTAGAGGAACATGCTGATGAGCAAAAGAGGATGACTGTTGAAGAGATTATTCATTCTGATTTATCTGCCCCTGTTTTGCTGCTTACCTATCAGTTAACTGAGTCAATGGAGAATGTTGCCGATAAGGTTGAGGACTGCGCTGATTTTATCAGGGTTCTGGCGGTTAAATCTAAATGAATTATGAATTAGGACTGGATAAAGAAAGGAGTTGATAATATGGGGAAGCGTAAACGTAGAGGAAAGCTCAGTTGGCGTTCAAAGAGAGCCAACAAGGGCCGTAAACCTTGTCTGGGGCATTAGATCTAGATTAGGAATGATCTTTTAAGTACCTGTTTTTAACAAATCCACTATAATTTCCGCTGCTCGTTTACTTGCCCCTTTATTCCCCAATAGAGATTTGATTTGAGAGAGCTCGTTTCTAAGAGAGGTTGTTCTCTGAGGGTCATTTAGGGTTTTAATAATATAACTAGCAATTCTTTTCGGTTGTGCTTGATGTTGGATAAATTCCTCGATTATTTTTCTGCCCGCAACAATATTAACCAATCCTATATAGGGCACCTGTATAACTGCCTTTAGAAAAAACCAGCTGAACCAGGAGATTTTATAGATAATTACAAATGGTTTCTCCAATATAGCTGTTTCCAATGTAGCGCTACCCGAGGCCACCAAGGCAAAGTCGGAGCTTTTTATTCCTTCGTAAGTTTTATCAGTAAAGATATGAACAGGAATATTATAATTAGCCACTATCTGATTAAAAAGCTCTTCTTTTACAGTAGAAGAACGCAGGATTAAGAATTGAGTATTGGGTATCTTTTTCTGGATGATTTTAGCGCTTTCTAACATTAATGGTAAGAGACGTCTGACTTCTGTTTGACGTGAGCCAGGCAGGAGGGCAATGGTAATTTTATTTGATGGAATCTCAAGCGGAGATTCGGCCTTGACAATATCCAGAAAGGGATGACCTACGAAGCTGACAGGAACGCCCTCATTCTTATAAAGCTCTTCTTCAAATTTAAAGATTACAATCATGTATTTGACGAATTTCTTAATAATGTTTATACGGCTTCTTCCCCAGGCCCAGATCTGCGGACTGATATAATAAACTACAGGAATGTTCCTCTGTGTTAACTCAGCTGCCAGTCGTAAATTAAATCCTGGATAATCAACAAGAATAGCCAAGTTGGGATTTAACCTATCTATTTCTCTAAGTAACTGATTAAATATAGCCCTGAATCTTTTTATATTTTTTAATACCTCAACGAAACCCACTACAGCTAAATCAACAATATTGGCATAGAGCTCTACTCCTTGAGATTGCATTCTTTTGCCGCCCAGCCCAAAAAAATCAACAGATGGTAATAGTGCCTGTATTTCCTTTACCAGATTTGCTGCATGTAGCTCTGAGGATGCCTCACCCGCAACAATTAATATTTTCATATTAATTACCCAACAGTGGTAGAAGATTATATTCTTCAACCATCTCTCTTTAAATATCTCTCCTGATTTTATCCTGTATCTCCAGGGCAACGGTAAGTGCCTCTCTAGCTATATCGCCAGAAATGGTGGGTTTCTTATGTTTCGCTACGCATTCTAAAAAGGAAGTTAATTCTTTCACAAGAGATGGTTCTTTCTCGATGGGCAGAGATCTTTTAATAATGCGTTGTTTCCTTTTTTGATAAACGAATGCATGCTCATTTTTATAATCTAAGGAGATATATGTATTTTTCAAAAATATACGTATTTTACGCACCGCTTCCTCCGATACGCGGCTCGATGTTAGATTGCATACGCAACCATTGCTGAACTCCAGGCGGGCACTGGCGATATCTTCAAATGGAGTGAGAACATTTACACCTGTAGCATCAATCCTTTTGATTTTAGATTTAACCAAACCCAGAATTATATCTATATCATGAATCATTAAATCCAATACCACACCCACATCTAGACACCGATGGGAGAAAGGGGTTAATCGATGGCATTCGATAAAACGTGGATTCTTGATTATACTTCTGGTAGCTATAAAGGCGGGGTTGAATCTTTCGATATGTCCAACCTGCAGTATTAATTTTTTTTGTTTGGCTAATTTGATTAACTTATTAGCCTGAGTAAGATTCGAAGTAAGTGGTTTCTCAATTAATACAGAGATGTTGTGTTTTAGGAAATCTCTGGCAATCTTATAATGGAGTGTGGTGGGTGTAACTATACTAACTGCATCAATTTGATTAAATAATTTGCTGTAGTCGGTATATCCAGGGACAGCAAGTTCTCTGGTTGCCTCTTTTAAACGAGAGGGATTTATCTCGCTTATTGTGGTAAGTTCAGCCCTTGGCAACTGTTTATAAATTCGGGCGTGCTTTATCCCTAAGTGTCCAATTCCTACTACCCCTACCTTTATTTTTTGCATATCTCTTGCATATCTCCGTTGAATGCTACCCCCTATTATTAACGAAGCTAAGTTTAATTACAATGACTTACGCGAAAAATATCCAATATAAATTATGCAATATTATATAGTAACTGAATGATATCAAAATACTCGACAAATGTCAAATGTTATGATATTATATAGCCCAAAATGAAAGATTATTTACGCTTATTAAAATTTGTCAAGCCCTATTATAAGCTATTAGCACTGGCTGCTTTAATGATGGGGTTTTCTGCCATATTTGACGGGATATCCTTATCGATGATAGTGCCCTTGGCAGATAAGGTACTTACTGATAAGAGGATTATTATACCCAGCCATTTACCATCTTTTCTAATGCAATTTATTGATTTTTTGAATTCGACACCTTCACTGGTGCTCCTTAAGCTTATGGCAATTGCGGTTTTGCTTTTATTTATTCTAAAGGGTGTATTTTATTTTGCTCAGGGTTATCTTATGTCTGATATTGGTCAGCGTGTTGTGCGCGATTTACGATTGCGACTTTATGAAAAACTGCAGAATCTATCGCTTGGGTATTATCATCGTAAGCGCGGTGGAGAGTTGATCTCGCGGGTAATTAATGATGTTCTCTGGGTTGAGAATGCAGTCAGTTACGGTCTGACAGACCTTATCTATCAAAGTATGCAGGTAGTAGTTTTTGTCTTCCTGATCTTTTTTATTCATCCCCGTTTGGCTCTTATTTCTCTACTCCTGCTTCCTTTAGTGAGTATCCCTATGGTGAGGATGGGAAAGATAATCAAAAAGCTTTCTAAACGTTCACAGGAAAAGATGGCTGATATTCATTCTAGTTTATATGAGACAATCTTCGGAGCAAGAATTGTCAAGGCATTTTGTGCCGAGGAGGGGGTAATTAGAAAATTCAATCAGCAAAATCACGATTTTTACAAATTAGCAATGAAATCGATAAAGCGACGACTTATTTTGGGTCCTGTTACAGAATATATAGGTGTAGTAGCGGCTATATTTGTTTTTGTCTGGGGTGGTCGCGAGGTTATCGCCGGTAGTCTGTCTTTTGGTGTATTTGGTTTATTCTTGGGAGCGTTACTTTCTTTGATAAGGCCATTTAAAAAATTAAGCCAGGTTCACTCATTAAATCAACAGGCTATTGCAGCGAGCATACGGATTTATGAAATATTGAACACTGAAGTGAAGATTCAGGATATGCCGAATGCAAAGCCGTTTTCTCCCCCTCGATTTAGTATTGTATTCGATGATGTTTGGTTTGCTTATGACACAGAGTATGTGCTCTGTGGGATAGATTTGGAGATAAAAGTAGGGCAGTCGTTGGCAATTGTGGGGCAAAGCGGGGTAGGGAAGACTACATTGGTCGACTTACTTCTGCGTTTCTACGATGTGCAGAAAGGTAAGGTGCTTATTGACGGTAGAAATATTCGTGAGTTTACATTGAAGTCGCTACGTGAGAATATAGGTTTAGTCAGTCAAGAGACTATTCTTTTTAACGACACGGTGAAAGCAAATATTGCCTACGGTAGGCCGGATTCAAATCTTGATGAGATAGTCAGCGCAGCAATGAAGGCATATGCTCACGAGTTCATTGTTAAATTGCCTCATGGGTATGATACGCTTATTGGGGAACGCGGAATGACTCTTTCCGGAGGAGAAAGACAGAGGATTGCTATTGCTCGCGCGCTCCTTAAGGATCCTCCCATACTTATCCTTGATGAGGCTACCTCGCATTTAGATACTGCCTCTGAGCGTATTGTACAAGAGGCTTTAGAGAAGCTTATGCGTGGCCGAACGGTATTCATTGTGGCGCACAGGCTATCTACTGTACAGAACAGTGACTGTATTGCTGTATTAGAGAAGGGTAGGATTGTTGAACAGGGCAGGCACGAAGAACTTATGGGGAAGAGAGGGTTATACTACCGTCTTTATCAACTCCAGAAAGGACAGGAGCATCAGTAGGATTTGTTATTCTGCCAAGAATAATCGGTTATTAGATATCATTTGGATGAAAATTGTTGCAAGATTCAAGAAGTGTGATATACTATCATTTTAAACAAGGAGGGATTGATTGCCAACCGAATTAGTTAAACAACTCTTAGAAGCAGGTGTGCATTTTGGCCATAAGACTTCGCGCTGGAATCCCAAGATGGCCAAATATATATTTGGCCAGAGATGCGGAATATATATTATTGATCTAGAAAAAACGGCCAAGTGTTTAGAGGAGGCGAGGGAATTTCTTCTAGATTTGGCCTCCCGTGGTAAAGGTATACTTTTTGTAGGTACTAAGAAACAGGCACAGGATATAATCCAGCAGGAAGCCGACAGATGCAGTATGTATTATGTGAATGTTCGCTGGTTAGGCGGTTTATTGACCAATTTCTCTACGATTAAGAAGAGTATAGGCAGGCTGAAAGAAATTGAGAGGATGCGCGAGGATGGAACGTTTAAGTTATTGACCAAGAAGGAAGTGGCCTCTTTAGAAAAAGAGGCAGCGTTGTTTAAGAAGAATCTCTCGGGGATTGTTCAGATGGAGAATTTGCCCGGTGCAGTGGTTATTGTGGATACAAATAAAGAGATAACAGCCGTAAGAGAAACGAGGCGCCTGAAGATTCCTATTGTGGCGATTGTAGATACAAATTCTGATCCAGATGTTGTGGATTACCCTATTCCAGGTAATGATGATGCCATCAAATCGATACGTTTAATAATCTCCTTATTGGCTGATGCGGTTATTGAAGGTAGAAAACGTTTTCTCACCTATCTGACAAGCGAGACCGTAACTGATGAGTTAAAACAGGAATATGATACTTCTACGCACACAGAAGAGAAAGAGGGACAGATTAAGCAGATAGAGGAGGAGGTATTGGAGAGCAAATCAGAAAAGGATGCCACTTCCAGGGAGGAGCCGAGCCCTAGAAAGGATTGATATTTAAAATATTAGGATAACATCTAAAAAGAAGGAGAGGTATGGCAAGTAAGATATCTTTGGATTTAATTAAGGATTTACGGAGAATTAGCCAGGCCAGTATTGCTGACTGTAAACAGGCATTACAGGAGGCTAATGGCGATCTGGATAAGGCAGTTAAGTTGTTGCGTAAGCGAGGATTAGAGATAGCCCAGGCAAAGAGAGAGCGGTCAGCGACGGAGGGTAGAATTGAGTCTTATATTCATACCGGCAGCAAACTTGGGGTGCTTTTAGAGGTTGATTGCGAGACTGATTTTGTTGCCCGTAATGAAGACTTCTGTCAATTTACCAAAGATTTGGCAATGCAGATTACTGCTGCTAATCCTGTCTATATAGCGAGGGAGGATGTACCAAAACATATAACAGATACCCTTGAGGATAAGGAGGAATTCTATAAGAATAATTGTCTATTAGAGCAACCCTTCATAAAAGATCCCTCTGTTACCATAAAAGATCTCTTAGCCGACCTCGTTGCTAAATTAAGAGAAAATATAGTTATCCGTAGATTTATCCGCTATAAAGTTGGAGAAGAGTAAATTTGGGAAGGGCAGTTTACAGACGCATTGTCTTAAAATTGAGTGGTGAGGCGTTACAGGGTGAGCACGCACATGGAATCGACCAAGAGGTGTTGGTTTCTATAGCTGAGCAGATAAAAGAGATTAGATATTTAGGTGTGGATGTAGCTGTTGTTTTAGGAGGGGGGAATATCTTCCGTGGGCAGGAGAATGTCGCTCGTCGGGGTTTAGATATGGATAGATCTGTAGCGGATTATATGGGTATGCTTTCTACGGTAATAAATGGCCTGGCCCTCCAGAACGTATTAGAGAAGATAGGATTGCCTACGCGGGTTATGAGTGCTTTAAGTATGCAGCAGATAGCCGAGCCATATATTCGTCGTCGTGCAATTCGGCATTTGGAGAAAGGGCGTGTGGTTATATTTGTAGCAGGTACAGGTAATCCTTATTTTACCACCGATACCGCAGCTGCTCTCCGGGCGATGGAAATAAATGCCGATGTTATCTTAAAAGCCACTAGGGTGGAAGGGGTATATAATAAGGATCCCTTAAAATTTAAAAGGGTTAAGAAATTCGACAATTTAAGATATATCGATGTTTTAAATAAAAGTTTACGTTTTATGGATACCACTGCAGTGAGCCTCTGTATGGATAATAAACTTCCCATCGTCATTTTTAACCTTAACAAAAAAGGTAATATCAAACGCGTAGTCTTAGGACAGAGGATTGGAACCATAGTTAACTGACCTCACTTTCTATAACTTACTGAAATTTAATGGTAATTTTCATGATTAAATTGAAATACAGAGATGTAGTATTATTAGATTAGAGGGTATCAATAGGCTTATCGGATTGTACTGGATTATTAAGTTGGAAAAAACAAAAGAGATTATCCGCGATTGTATTCCAGTCAATATATGAATAATAGTTATTACAGAAGGAGAGAAATATGAGAGTAAAGGAGATTATCCATAACTGCGAAGATAGTATGAAAAAAGCAATCGAAGCAGTATTGAGAGAATTTGCCAGTGTACGTACTGGTAGAGCCACTCCTTCTTTAGTAGAGGGGTTACATGTAGATTATTATGGAACACCTACTTTATTAAAGCAATTAGCCAGTATATCAGTGCCGGATGCCCATCTTTTAGTAATCCAACCATGGGATGCTACCGTTATTCCGGAGATAGAGAAGGCAATTCAGAGGTCTAACCTTGGAATTAATCCCGTTTGTGACGGCAAGATAATCAGATTGTCCCTGCCACCATTATCGAAAGAGAGAAGAGATGAATTAGTGAAATTGGTGGGTAAGATGGCCGAGGAGGGCAGGATTTCTTTGCGTACAATAAGACATCATGCCAAAGAGTCAATTGAGAAATTAGAGAAAGATAAACTTATATCAGAAGACGATAAATTTAGAGGAATCCAAGAATTACAAAAGGTCATTGACAAATATAATGCCAGATTGGAAGAGATTCTTAAGGATAAAGAGAGAGAGATTCTAGAGCATTAGTTCGGGCCACTAGCTCATCTGGCAGAGCACCGCCCTTTTAAGGCGGGTGTGCCGCGTTCGAGTCGCGGGTGGCCCACAGATTTTAGTGGGGAGTAGAGTAGAAATATTATTAACAGTAACTCTTGATTTTAGGCTGATTATTTAATGATATGAATGAAGCGGGCGTGGCGGAATTGGCAGACGCGCAAGGCTTAGGACCTTGTGGCAGCAATGCCATGGGGGTTCGACTCCCTCCGTCCGCACTGATTGGTTTTATAGCACATATAAAGTAATTAGGTATAGCTACCATTTGTGCGCATTTTATCGAATATAATATCCTGTTAGAGAATAGTTAGTTATATGAGTGCGGGAGTAGCTCAGTTGGTAGAGCATCACGTTGCCAACGTGAATGTCGCGGGTTCGATCCCCGTCTCCCGCTTATTATAAGAAAATATCAAGGAAAAATTTTAGAAAGTTTTTAGGTAATGATGTTAATCAGGTATCCTTTAAGAAAGAAGAGATAGGAGTTGCTTATTTATCTTAGAGGAGGTTAGCAGGAAAAATTAAGGAGGCCAATGGAATGAAGATAATGGATTTCTTGAGTAAGAAAGCCGTAGTTACAGACTTAAAGTCAACAAAAAAGGAAGATATATTACGCGAGTTAGTTGATGCCTTGGTTTCGGCAGGAGAGGTGGAAAAGCGCCATCGTAATAAAATTATTGATGCGTTAATGGCCAGAGAGGTACTGGGTTCGACTGCTATTGGTCAGGGGGTTGGGATTCCTCATGCCAAGTGCGACTGTATCAAAAAACTTGTAGCTACCTTCGGCCTATCTAGGAAAGGGGTGAATTTTGATTCCCTTGATGGCGAACCCGTTTATATTTTTTTCTTATTACTTGCTCCGGCAGATTCCGCTGGTCCGCATCTTAAGGCTTTAGCAAGGGTTTCACGCCTTTTAAAGGATAAATATTTTCGAGATAGTCTTCGTCAATGTCAAGATGAGAGGTCGATTATAAAGATAATTACTCAGGAAGATGAGAGAAAAATTTAATATAGAAAGAATAAAAAGAATAATTAAATGGTTCTACCCAGGGATAGGTATAAAGCGCTGGATTGGAATTTCTGTATTTGGGATTGTGTTGCTGATTGTAGGAGCTGTTACCTTAGAGAAAGAAACAATATTTTTATTAAAGATATTAGATATTATCCTGATCTTTTTAGGTATCATCCTTTTGATTCTGGGGATTATTAAGGCTATGCACTCCTTTATTCTTTTCTTCTTCCCTGAGTTAGGAAAGCGAAAGGAATTTGCCGACATTATTTATCGCCGCCGTCAGCTGAAAAAGGGCCCGGAGATTGTAGCCATTGGGGGAGGCCATGGGTTGGCGGTGACCCTAGAGGCTTTACGGGAGTACACCTCTAATATAAGTGCGGTAGTTACTGTAGCTGATAGTGGCGGATCTACCGGAAGGTTACGTCAACAGTTTGATATATTAGCCCCGGGCGATATACGCAACTGCTTGGTTGCTCTTGCAGATGCTCCTGCCTTGATGCGTAAATTATTTCAATTTCGTTTCGATTCGTCATCTCCGGAGTTAGCCGGTCATAATTTTGGCAATCTTTTTATTACTGTTATGACTCAGATTACCGGAGATTTTGATAAGGCAATTAAGGAATCTAGTAAGGTTTTGGCTATTCATGGACAGGTTATACCTTCTACCTTGAATAATGTGAATTTAGTTGCCGAATATAAAGATGGTAGTATCGTTGAGGGAGAAGCAAGGATACCGGAACTCAGGCGTCCGATTCATAGGGTTAGACTCAAGCCAGAGGATTCAGAGGCAACCCAGGATGCCCTGCAGGCGATACAGCGTGCACAGATCATTATCTTTGGCCCGGGTAGCCTTTACACCAGTATAATCCCTAATCTGTTAGTTAAACAGATATGCGAAGCGATTGTTGTCTCTGATGCGGTTAAGGTTTATGTCTGTAATATAATGACTCAACCCGGAGAGACAGATGGCTTTACCGCGTCAGACCATTTGAGGGTGCTTGTTGACCATAGTCATTCTAAAATTGTTGATTATTGTTTGGTGAACACAGGTACTATTTCGCAGGATTTGCGAGAGCGATATAAACAGGATGGGTCATACCCGGTAGTCGCTGATACGGCTAAGATTCGGAGTATGGGATATCGTACCATCGAGGATAATGTAATAGGTATTTCTGATAATTTTATCAGACATGACCCGATCAAACTATCGCGTATAATTCTTGGTTTAATTGAGGAGATTTAAGGAATGTATGGAGAGTTCTGTAATAATTTAGATCCCTGCTGGTTAATAATTTCGCATATTCTCAATGAGTAAACTAAATTTATTATTGGCTATACATTGTCATCAACCCGTGGGCAATTTTGGAATAGTTTTTTCTAACGCCTATGAATCAGCGTATTTGCCTTTTATTGAGGTCTTAGAGCGACATCCAAATATAAGAATCAGTTTGCATTATTCCGGTAGTCTCCTTGATTGGTTAAAGGTTACACACCCTGAGTTTATTGAGAGGGTAAAAACCCTGGTTAAGAAAGGACAGGTAGAGATTTTGTCTTCAGGTTATTATGAACCTATCTTGAGCCTAATCCCTCAGCCAGATGCCCAGGCACAAATTGAGATGCTAAGGAGGCGAGTGAAAGATCTGTTCTCCTGGGATGCGCAGGGATGCTGGTTAACCGAGAGAATCTGGGAACCAAAGATACCTTCCATATTGAATAGCTCAGGGATAAAATGGACTATTGTTGACGATTCTCATTTTAAATCGGCAGGTTTGGAGCCGGAAGGGCTATCCGGTTATTATATTAGCGAAGAGGAAGCCAGGCCCATAGCAATATTTCCTGCCTCAGAGAAGCTGCGTTATTTTATGCCATTTAAGTTACCGGGGGAAACCATAGATTACCTCGGTTATTTATATAAAGAACACAATATCAGATGTATATGTTTTGCTGATGATGGAGAGAAGTTTGGTCTTTGGCCCGGTACACATAAATGGGTATATAAACAAGGCTGGTTGGAGGATTTTTTTACTGCGTTGGATGAGAATTCCTCTTGGCTTGCAGTGAGGAGCTTTAGCCAGTATTTAGAGGAGCATCCTCCGACAGGTCGGATATACCTCAGTTGCAGCAGTTATCGAGAGATGATGGAATGGTCAGGGGGTTACTTTCGTAATTTTCTTCTGAAATATGATGAGGCTAATTGGATGCATAAGCGGATGCTATATATCAGCCAGAAGATACAGTCTTTGCGCGAGTCTTATCGAGGACCGCTAAAAAGAAAATCCAAAGCGAATATATGCAGATCGCGTATAGATACTGCAAGGCAACATTTATATATGGCCCAATCCAATGATTCTTACTGGCATGGCGTCTTCGGAGGATTATATCTTAATCATCTACGTAATTCAGTCTATTCTCATCTTATCGAAGCTGAGAAATTAATAAATACATCGAACAGAGATAAATTACATAGATTAGATTTAGATTACGACGGAAGGGATGAGGTGATTCTTTCTTCTCGGGTCCTTTCCTGTGTGTTTAGTCCCCATCGAGGAGGGGCGTTATTAGAACTGGATTATAAACCAAAATCTCTTAATCTCATTAATACCATAATGCGCCGTAGAGAAATGTATCATCAGAAGATAAAACAGAATGTGAGTGGTTCCACAGATACACAACTTCAACCTAAAAGCATACATGATACAGACAAGATAAAGCAGCCCGATTTAGGGAATTTCCTTTTTTATGATTTATTTCCACGTTATTGCTGTTTGGATCATTTTCTAAACAGGGATACCGACTTAGAGCAGTTTAGTCGCTGTCAGTATGGAGAGTTAGGAGATTTTACTCAAGGGGAATACGTTTTTAAACTTAACGGCAGAGGAAAGAAAAAGAGCGGTTTTAGTCTTGTAAGGCGTGGCAGTGTTGCGAATTATCCAGTTAAGATTATTAAGAGGGTCCATCTGAATAATAACGATTTATCTATAGACTACACTATTAAAAATGAGTCCGATAGACCTCTGGATAATTTATTTGGGGTAGAGTTTAATCTTTCTGTATATGACAATAATCTCAGTTTAACTTCCGGAAAGATAGAGGTAGAATGTTTAAAGATCAGTGATATATGGAGCGGTATCTCTCTTGAGTTTACGGTGAATATACCTTGTTTGGTATGGCATTTTCCGGTGGAGACGATTTCAGACTCAGAGACAGGAATTGGTAAGACGTATCAGGAGTTATGCCTTTTATTTAACTGGCAGTTATCCATTAATCCTGGAAGTAATTGGTTGGCAAGGTTGAGACTACGAGTTGAGGGGTAATGAGAGTGAGAAAGGAAGTTGTAGTTAAGAATAAGCTTGGCTTACATGCTCGGCCAGCAGCCCTATTTGTTCAAGCAGCTAATAAATTTGATTCCCGTATAACTGTAGAGAAGGATAATGAGAAGGTTAACGGTAAGTCGATTATGGGTATTCTTATGTTGGGAGCTGAGCATGGGAGCTCGATTATAATTGAGGCTGAAGGACAGGATGCCGAATTGGCAATACAGGAACTGGAAAGATTGGTGAGTAGTAGTGACTCAGATGCTAAGACTTAAAGGCATAGCCGCCGCACCAGGTATAGTGATCGGTCCGGCGTATAAATTACAACGTGAAGAGTGGTTAATCCCTAAGCATGGGATTAGTGAGAGCGATATACCTATACAGATTCAAATTTTCGAAGAGGCACTTATCAAGACCAGACGAGAGATACTCGATTTGCAAAAGAGGATATCGGAGGAGATGGGTAAAGATTCGGCTCAGATATTCGAGGCACATCTTTTGGTCTTGGAGGATCGTATGTTGATCGAGGAGGTTATCTCTCGACTTAAAAGCGAACGTCTGAATGTTGCGTATATTTTTTCAATCGTTCTTAAAAAATATATCAAGGTTTTCTCTAAGATTGAAGATGATTATCTAAAAGAACGCACAGCCGACATTAATGACGTGGGCAAGCGTGTTCTACGGCACCTTCTAGGTAAAGAGGCTAGAGCTAGGGTATTAGATAATCTAGAGAAGAAGGTTGTTGTTGTTGCCCATGACTTATCCCCTTCGGAAACAGCGATGATGCATAAAGAAAATATCTGTGGTTTTGTAATCGAGGTGGGAGGGAAGACCTCGCATACAGCTATTATGGCTAAATCCTTAGAGATACCTGCAGTGGTAGGGCTTTTTCAGGCCACAGAGAAGATTAATAATGATGACATGCTTATTGTAGACGGTTCTCTAGGGTTAGTAATTATAAATCCAGATGAATCCACGCTGAATTCATATCGACAGGAGGAGGATAAGCTTAGGGATGTTGTGCAGAAATTCTTGCAGGTGAAGGATCTGCCGGCAGTTACTCCGGATAATCATAGGGTGAGTATTGTTGCTAATATTGAATTGCCTGACGAGGTCCCTTCAGTTAAATTGCATGGCGCAGAGGGAATAGGTCTTTACCGTACAGAATATTTCTATATGAATCGTGAGGATTTACCTTCTGAGGAGGAGCATTTCCAGGCTTATAAATCTGTTGCTCAGTCCGTTTCTCCGTATCCAGTAACAATCCGCACATTGGATTTGGGAGGAGATAAGTTTATCTCGCAATTAGAGATTCCTCATGAGATGTCACCTTTTCTCGGTTGGAGAGCTATAAGGTTTTGTCTGGCGCGCCCAGATATATTTAAGATACAGTTGCGGGCTATATTAAGGGCATCTGCATATGGAAAGTTAAGACTTATGTATCCGATGATTTCTGGTATAGAAGAATTACAGCAGGCAAATCAGATTCTTGAGGAATGTAAGCAGGAGTTGAATGAACGAGGGATTCCTTTTGATAAGGAAATCAAGGTAGGCGCGATGATTGAATTGCCGTCTGCAGCTATGACCGCAGACCTTTTAGCAAAGGTGGCAGATTTTTTTAGCATTGGTACAAACGATCTTGTTCAATATTCTTTAGCAGTTGATAGAGCAAATGAGAGGGTTGCTTATCTTTATGAGCCTGCGCATCCAGCAATGCTTAGAATGATAAAAAATATTATCGAGGCAGGACATAATAACAATATTGAAGTAGCTATGTGTGGGGAGATGGCCGGTGACGCAGCAATGGTATTGATTCTTTTAGGATTAGGTCTAGATGAATTTAGTATGCCTTCTTTAGCAATACCTCAGATAAAATATATAGTTCGTTCACTACCATTTAATGAGGCTGTTAATATTGCCCATGAAGCCTTGAGTCTATCTACAGGCAAAGAGGTGGAAATATTTAGCCAATCTAAACTAAAAGAGATTCTTAGTAGAATTGATTAGGAATGGGAGGATAACGAATCAATAGATTACAAAATACAGGGCGGCGAGATGGTTGATTTAAGAGATAATTCGGGTTTAGATTTAAAATTGGATATCGAGAGGCCAAGGTTAATCTTTGGTGAGGATATTAAATTTAGTACTCCGGCTGTAAGAACCATAGATCAGATGAAAGAGGTTTTGCTGGACAAGGATATCAGAGAACCAGTAGAATTATACTATATGTATAGAGATATCCATAAGACTACTGATTCTCCCATTTTGAAAGAGCATAAATTACGTTTTGATGTTACCGTAATTAAATCTTCGCATTTAGGCAGAGAGTTTATGAAGACGGCAGGACATTATCATCCAGGTAGCTTTGGCGAGCTATATGAGGTAGTCTTTGGAAGATGCCTCTGTCTCTTGCAGCGCCCCGATTCAGAGGATTATCGTGTTATTAAAGAGGTTATATTGGTGGAGGCAGTCCAGGGACAAAAGATTGTTATACCGCCTGGTTTTGGTCATATACTTATAAATCCCGGTCCCGATTGTCTGGTTACCTCTAATTGGGTAAGTGGATGCTTTTCCTCCAGTTATGAATTATACAGAGAGGCTAAGGGTGCAGCTTATTTTGTTATCCTGCCTGATAATACATCGGAAGGGATGACTACCCCTGGCTTGAAGATAAAGATAAATATTATTAAGAATCAGCAATTCAAAGAATTAGCCAGAATTAAGTTTGCTAAACCTGCAGGAGAGATAAAGAGATTCTCTCTTATGGAGAACAATCCTATATATAATATTATTAATCGTAATGCCCAGGCTTTAAATTTTCTTAATCATCCTTTAGACTATGAGTACAATGATATTTTTATATATACAGATACCTAAAGAGATAATATGAAGATACTAATCCTTGCTGCTGGTTACGGTACACGTCTATATCCTCACACGAAGAATTTCCCTAAGCCCTTACTTAAAATAGGTAAAAGACCAATTATAAATTTTATATTAGAAAAAATAGAAGAATTAAGGGATATTTCTCAGATTATAGTAGTTACTAATGATCGTTTTTTTGGTAAGTTTATGAAATGGAAAGATAGCATACAGACAAGTCATCCTATTTCTATCCTGAATGATTTGACTACTAGTCCAGAGGATAAATTGGGTGCAATCGGAGATATGCATTTTGTATTTGAGAAGGAGAACTTTGATGATGATTTCTTGGTATTGGGGGGAGATAATCTCTTTAAGGGAAGCCTTCTGGACTTTGTCTATTATGCTCAAAGTCAATCTAACTATGTTACCGTGGGATTATTTGATATTAAAGACAAACAGGAGGCTCGTCATTACGGTGTAGTTAGCGTAGATAAAGATAATCGTATTATTGAATTTCTCGAAAAACCATCGGAGCCTAAATCGACCCTTGTAGCGATGTGTTTGTATTATTTTCCCAGACAGACGCTACCGTTAATAAATGATTATCTTAATAATCCACTTAACTCTCGTGATACAGCGGGTAGTTATATTGACTGGCTTAGCACCCAAGGTAAAGCCTGTGGTTTTATCTTCAGAGAGTTCTGGGTAGATATAGGCCATATCCATACATATAAAAAGGTAGAGCAAGATTTGAGAGAAGGGCATTGACCGTGGTCGTGTTATATAGTATCTCTTTGTAGGTGTATAAGTACGTGAGAGGAGAATAGTAATTTTTGTGGTTTTGTTTCTAAGATACGGAGGTTTAGTGTAATGGGAAAATTATTTTTTAGTTCTGAATCGGTAGCGGAGGGCCATCCTGATAAACTCTGCGACCAGATCTCTGATGCGGTTCTGGATGATGTTTTAAGGCAGGACGTACATGGTCGTGTTGCCTGCGAAACATACGTAACCATGGGGTTAGTCATTGTAGGAGGAGAGATTACTACACGTGGATATGTAGACATTCATAATATAGCCAGAAATGTTATCAGGAATGTAGGATATACTCATCCAAGGTATGGTTTTGATTTTCAGACCTGCGCCATTATTAATACTATACATAATCAATCACCCGATATAGCTCAAGGAGTAGATAAAGGAGGCGCAGGAGATCAGGGTACGATGATTGGTTATGCCTGTTCTGAGACGGCAGAGTTTATGCCTTTGCCTATTATGTTAGCCCACAAATTGGTAATGAGAATGGCCCAGGTAAGGAGGGATGGTATTTTACAATATTTAGGACCGGATGGTAAATCGCAGGTTACTGTGGAATACGATGATGGTAAGCCACGAAGAGTAGATTCGGTAGTTCTTGCTTGCCAGCATACGGAGGAGATATTGGATAGCACGAAAGATTTTATTACTAAACAGGCGCGTCAGGAGATAATCGATAATATTGTTCATCCTGTATTGAACGAATGGATTGATAAAGATACAAAATATTATATAAATGAGACGGGGAAATTTATTATTGGGGGGCCACAGTCAGATACAGGCATGACAGGCAGAAAGATTATTGTGGATACCTATGGAGGAATGGTACCGCATGGGGGAGGTGCTTTTAGCGGCAAGGATCCTACCAAGGTGGATCGTTCGGCAACCTATATGGCACGTTATATCGCTAAGAATATTGTAGCCACGGGTTTAGCCCAGAGGTGCTTGTTGCAGTTGGCTTATGTTATTGGTAGGCCAGAGCCAGTTTCGGTTATGTTAGACACATTCAATACATCTAAGATACCAGAGGAGAAATTCATTGCAGCGGTAAGAAAAAATTTCGACCTTACACCTCAGGGTATAATCCGAACCCTGGATTTGTTAAAGCCGATATATCAGAAGACAGCCTGTTGTGGGCATTTCGGGCGTTCTGATTTTAGCTGGGAGAGATTGGATAAGGTAAGGAGTCTTCAGAAGGAGTTGTCCTGAATGCAGTCATTCTTGATGAGTAGAAGAGTTACCATTAATTAATTTATACGCATCAGGATATATGCCATTCAGTATAGCTTGATTGAGAGGAGGATATGAGATACGATATTAAAAGTATGGTCTTAGCCAGAAAGGGTGCTTTGAGGATTGAATGGGCGCGTAATAATATGCCTGTTTTGAGATTAATTAAGGAGCGTTTTGGGAAAGAGAAGCCTCTGAAGGGTATAATAATTTCTTGTTGTTTGCATGTCACTACTGAGACTGCAGTCTTGATGGAGGTGTTGAAGTCCGGTGGTGCGCAATTGGCGCTCTGTGCATCAAACCCGCTGTCTACCCAAGATGATGTAGCGGCCTCTTTAGTCAAGAATCTCAAAATTAATGTATTCGCTATCAAGGGAGAAAACACAGGTATTTATTATAGGCATATCACATCTGTATTGTCGTTTAAACCAGATGTTACCATGGATGATGGTGCGGATTTAGTAAGTGCTATCCACCAGAGGAGTGTGTCTGTGCATCGTAATATTATTGGTGGAACCGAAGAGACAACCACCGGTGTTATTAGACTGCGGGCTTTAGCTAGAGAGGGAAGATTGCGATATCCTATTATTGCAGTGAATGATGCGCAGACCAAGCATTTTTTCGATAATCGCTACGGTACCGGTCAGTCAACAATAGATGGTATAGTACGTGCTACTAATAAATTATTGGCGGGCTCTAATTTTGTTATCTGTGGTTATGGATGGTGTGGGCGTGGTGTAGCTAGACGGGCAAAAGGAATGGGGGCGCGTGTTATTATTGTTGAGGTTTCTCCCTTGAAGGCATTAGAGA
>JAOZPD010000017.1 GCA_029932935.1 Candidatus Omnitrophota bacterium
TGTAATTCGGAAAGAACATTTCGTATTAATGAATGATGGTGCAATTATAGCTAATGCTGGTCATTTTAATGTAGAGTTAGATATCCCTGCCTTAGAGAGATTAAGTAAAAAGAAGAGGCGCATCAGAGATTTTGTAGATGAGTATACAATGAGAGATGGTAGAAGAATTTATTTGTTAGGTGAGGGCAGATTGGTTAATCTCGCTGCAGCAGAAGGTCACCCCGCCCAGGTTATGGATATGTCCTTTGCCAATCAGGCGTTAAGTGTAGAATATATTGTTAAAAATTACAGAAGACTACCGAATGAAGTACACAGGGTTCCTCAGGATATCGATAGTACTGTTGCTGATTTGAAGTTGAAATCTTTAGGGATAAAAATCGATGTACTTACTACACAACAGAAGAAATATTTGGCAAGTTGGGAATTAGGTACTTGAAAGGAGGAGGCTCATGGGTCGCAGGGCAATTGATGTATTGGACATATGTAAGGAATTAATTCTGAATGACGATTTAGAGGTTAAGAAGAAACTGGGTAGAAAAATATTTAATATTGCTTATAAGAAAGGAATATATCCCTCTTCAATAAATCAGCTTTATTTTTCTCGGGGGCGTGGGGAAATCCCGCCCAATTTTACCGTGCCCGCGATAAACTTAAGGACCTTAACCTTGGATTTAGCGCGAGCAATATTCAGGGTAGCAGAGAGGAATAATGCTGGTGCTTTTATTTTTGAGATTGCTCGTTCAGAGATCGGTTACACCAATCAACCTCCCATAGAATATAGTGCTTGCATCCTTGCGGCAGCAATTAAAGAAGGTTATAAAGGCCCGGTTTTCATTCAAGGGGACCATTTTCAAGTTAACCCTAAGAGATTTCTCGAGAATCCCGATAAAGAGATAGAGGGTTTAAAAACACTAATTACCCAGGCAATAGAGGCAGGGTTTTACAATATTGATATTGATTCTTCAACGTTAGTTGATTTATCAAAGCCAAATATCAAAAGACAGCAGTATCTTAATTATGATGTCTGTGCCGGGCTTACTCAATTTATTCGCAGAATACAGCCTCGAGGTATAGAGATATCTGTAGGCGGTGAGATAGGTGAGGTGGGTGGTAAGAATTCTACAGCCGAAGAGTTACGTGCATATATGATTGGATTCAGGCAACGCCTGAGGAAGGGGAAGACGGGAATTAGTAAGATTAGTGTACAGACAGGGACTACTCATGGGGGTGTAGTTCTTCCCGATGGTTCAATTGCTCAGGTTAAGATTGATTTTGACACCTTGAGAGATTTGTCGCGCATTGCCCGAGAAGAATTTGGCTTGGCTGGTTGCGTTCAACACGGGGCCTCTACCTTGCCCTCCGAGGCATTTCATAAATTTGTTGAAGTGGAGGCTGCGGAGGTTCATCTGGCAACAGAGTTTCAAAATATGGTTTATGAAAATACACACTTTCCTCAGGAATTGAGGACGCATATGTACGATTGGATAAAACTGAACCTTGCTGCCGAGAGGAAAGATAGTCAGACTGAAGAGCAATTTATTTATAAGACAAGAAAGAAGGCGCTAGGTCCGTTTAAGAAAGAGATTATGAATATTCCTCAAGATATAAGAGACGCAATAATCGCTCCTATTGAAGAAAAATTTGATTTTCTATTCAAGCAGTTGAATGTAGTTAACACAAAGGAATTGACCGATAAGTATGTTTCCTTAAAGAGGGTGATTAAGCGGCCAAGGCACGAAAAGTCAGATCAGACATCACAGGAAAATTTTGAAGGAGCCGATTGATAAATAAATCAGAAGATCAGTCTTGAAGAGGTTAAGTGAGTGTATTGGGTTTAATTTAATCATTTTATTATTATAGTGAGGTGCTGATGTATTCGGATAAAATAAAAAAGGGATTAGAAAGGATGCCTAATCGTGCTTTACTCTATGGAGTAGGGATTTCTCCTTCGCATCTGAATCGACCATTTATTGGAATTGCCTCTTCTTTTAGTGATTTAATTCCAGGTCACATTGGCATGCGTGATTTGGAGAGATATATCGAGAGGGGTGTAGAGAATGCCGGGGGGACTCCCTTTATCTTCGGCGTACCTGGTATCTGTGATGGTATAGCTATGGGCCATCTGGGGATGAAATATTCTCTACCCTCAAGAGAATTAATAGCTGATATAGTTGAATCTGTGGCCAAGGCACACGCATTAGATGGTTTAGTTTTGCTTACTAACTGCGATAAGATAACACCAGGGATGATTATGGGGGCGTTAAGGATAGATATACCGACCATTGTGGTGACATCTGGTCCGATGCTGGCAGGGCATTTTGGTAAGAAGAGACTTTCTTTGGTAAGGGATACCTTTGAGGCGGTGGGTAGATACAGAAAGGGTGAGATTACTGAAAAAGAACGGCAGATTTTAGAGATTGAGGCCTGTCCCTCCTGTGGTTCCTGTCAGGGTATGTATACGGCTAATACAATGAGTTGCCTTACGGAGGCAATGGGATTATCTTTGCCTTACTGTGCTGCAGCTCCCGCAGTATTGAATAAGAAAAAAAGAATTGCTTATGAGAGCGGATACAGAATTGTTGGCTTGGTTAGAGAGAAGCTAAGACCTAGACGTATAGTCACCAAACGGGCATTAGAGAACGCTATCTGCGTGGATATGGCTTTGGGTGGCTCTACCAATACAGTTTTACATCTTATGGCTTTGGCTTACGAAGCAGGGGTACAGCTTACCCTGGCTGATTTTGATAGGATAAGCAGAAAGGTCTCACACATTGCTAATCTTCGTCCGGGGGGAGAATATTTTATGGAGGATTTGGATGTTGCAGGAGGTATCCCTGCGGTTTTAAAGAGAATGTTATCTAAACTGAGTAATACCTTAACTGTCGCAGGTATATCGATTAAAGAGATAGCCAGAAAGGCAGTTATCTATGATGAAGAAGTGATAAGGAGACCGGATAAGGCATATCATAGAGAAGGGGGTATCGCTATACTCCACGGAAATTTAGCTCCTTCTGGAAGCGTGGTTAAGCAATCAGCGGTAGATAAAGATATGTTAAAATTTATAGGTAATGCTCGTGTTTTTGATTCTGAGGAAGAGGCGATGGAGGCGATTATGAATAGAGCCATCAAGAGAGGAGATGTAGTGGTGATTAGGTATGAGGGGCCTGCCGGAGGCCCTGGTATGAGAGAGATGTTGTCTCCTACCTCAGCTCTTGTTGGTATAGGTATGCATAAATCTGTGGCTTTAATTACAGATGGAAGATTTTCTGGTGGTACTCGCGGCCCTTGTGTTGGGCATATATCTCCTGAGGCTCAAGCAGGAGGACCGATTGCAATTGTTAAAAATGGTGATAGAATTAAGATAGACATACCAGGCAGGAAATTAGAGCTTTTAATATCTGCTCGGGAGCTGGCAGGGCGTTTGAAAGAATTCAAGGCGCCAAGACCAAAAATAGCTTCCGGATATTTGTTTCGTTATTCCAAATTAGTTGGTTCTGCAGATAGAGGAGCGGTGGTATTGTAAATAAATAAAAATAAGATAAAAATGAAGGGTGCACAGATTTTACTTGAATGTTTGAAGCGTGAGGGTGTCCAGGTGATGTTTGGTTATCCGGGAGGAGCAGTCCTTCCCCTGTTTGATGTGTTGCATGATTCCTCGATTAGGTTTATTCTGACTCGACATGAACAGGCAGCTGCTCACGCTGCCGATGGTTATGCGCGGGCTACAGGAAAGGTAGGTGTATGCGTGGCGACCTCTGGTCCAGGGGCGACTAATTTGACTACTGGAATCGCCACCAGTTTTATGGATTCTATTCCTGTGGTAGCAATTACCGGTCAGGTGAAAACACATCTTATTGGAAATGATGCTTTTCAGGAAGCAGATGTTACAGGTATTACGCGTCCTATTACTAAGCATAATTATTTAGTAAAGAATGTGGGCGATTTGGCACATATAGTACGTGAGGCTTTTCATATCGCTTCTACCGGAAGACCAGGTCCAGTACTTATTGATATACCGGTTGATATCCAGACCCATGATACAGAATTTAATTGGCCAGAAGAGGTAGAGGTTAGGGGATATAAACCCACATATTTTGGTCATCCCGGGCAGATTAAAAAGGCAGCCAAGCTTATCGCCAAGGCAAAAAAGCCGTTGATTTATGCTGGTGGGGGAGTGATTATTTCGGGAGCTCATGCTGAGTTAAAGGCCCTGGCAGAGAAGTTATGCGTTCCAGTCACGATGACCCTTATGGGTTTAGGCTGTTTCCCTAGTACTCATTCTCTCTGTCTTGGTATGTTGGGGATGCATGGAACAGCCTTTGCCAATTATGCAATTATGAATGCGGATTTGGTTATAGCTATCGGTGCCCGTTTTGATGACCGGGTTACTGGACGATTGGACGCGTTCGCGCCATATGCTAAGATTATACATATTGATATTGATCCTTCTTCTATCAGTAAGAATGTGAAGGTGGATATTCCGATAGTAGGAGACGCAAAATATATTTTAGCGCAGTTATTAGAAGAACTGGATAAGAAGCCAGATACCAGAGAATGGCTTTCAGCTATTGAGCAATGGAAGAC
This sequence comes from Candidatus Omnitrophota bacterium, assembly GCA_029932935.1. GTDB lineage: Bacteria > Omnitrophota > Gorgyraeia > Gygaellales > JAHJCI01 > JAOZPD01. The sequence continues at coordinate 4,585 of JAOZPD010000017.1, forward strand.
TAAACACCCACTTGTTTATAGAGAGGGTATAAAGATTAAGCCCCAGTATGTTGTTGAGCAGATTTATGAGTTAACCAAGGGGGAGGCGATTATTACTACTGAGGTAGGACAGAATCAGATGTGGGCCGCACAATGGTATAAATATAACAAGCCTCGTAGATTTCTTTCCTCGGGTGGCTTAGGTACGATGGGTTATGGTTTTCCCGCAGCTATTGGGGCTAAGGTAGGTTGCCCTGAGATGCATGTTTTTGATATCGCTGGCGATGGTTCGATACAGATGAATATTCAGGAGTTATCTACGGCAGTAACTCATAAGATTTATGTCAAGGTAGCGATTCTGAATAATTGTTATCTTGGTATGGTGAGGCAGTGGCAGGAGCTGTTTTATAAACGGCGTTATTCTTATACCGGGCTCTGTAACCCTGACTTTGTAAAATTAGCAGAGAGTTATGGTGCCGTGGGATTACGTGCTACTAAGAAGGAGGAGGTACGCCCCACGATTCAAAAGGCATTATCTACCAACAATGTTGTTATTATGGATTTCCAGATAGAACCAGAGGAGAATGTGTTTCCTATGGTTCCTGCGGGTGAGGCGATCGATCGTATGATTGGTGGTATGGCATAGCGGGTTGTTCCCTAAAAGAGGCATACATATAATAAGGTAATAAGATAGAGAGAATAAAAGATGAAACATACAATTGCGGTATTAGTGGAGAATAAATTTGGTGTATTGGCACGCATATCTGGATTATTTAGTGCGCGTGGATTTAATATCAGTTCATTAGCTGTTGGCGAGACGCAGGATCCTAGCGTCTCTCGGATGACCATTGTAGTTGATACCTCTGAGGCACGTATACTCGAGCAGATTATTAAACAGCTACGCAAATTAATTGATACAATATCGGTAGTGGACTTGACTAAGAAGGATTTCGTAGAGAGAGAATTGGCTTTAATCAAGGTTAATTACGAAAAGTCAATTCAAAAAAAGGTTAAGGCGATCTTAAATAAACACAAAAATACTACCCGTTTGATTAGAGAGGCCCGTAACGAGGCAATAATTGAGATATGCGCTACGTCAGAGGAGGTGGCGGTTTTTGTCTCTAATCTGAGCCCATATGGCATTCGTGAGTTGATGCGTACAGGTAAAGTGGCAATTGCGTAGGTGCTCTGGACTTGCAGCCTCGGCTCTATAATTAGAAAATAAACGATAATATTTTTAGTCTTTCTAACGATATATTGATACTTCTTAATAGAAAGGAGAGGAGATGGCCAAGATATATTATGACCAAGATGGAGATTTGAGTCTACTGAAAGATAAGACAGTAGCAATTATAGGTTATGGAATACAGGGTAGAGGTCAGGCATTATGTTTGAGGGATAGCGAGATAAAAGTGGTAGTTTCAGAGCTGGAGAGCTCTCCCAATTACGCTCAGGCTAAGAGGGATGGTTTCAATCCCCTCTCCGCTGATGAGGCAGCCAGGCTCGCGGACATTATCCAGATTTTAACTCAGGACCATGTTCAATCCAAGGTTTATAAAGAGAGCATCAAGTCGAACTTGAAAAAAGGAAAGGCACTCTGCTTCTCGCACGGATTTAATATTAGATTTAGACAGATAAAGCCTCCTAAGAAGGTGGATGTGTTTATGGTTGCCCCTAAGGGGCCGGGAGCTCTGGTGAGAAGGATGTATATGGAGGGTAAGGGTGTTCCTTGTCTGGTAGCAGTGTTTCAGGATACAAGTGGCCATGCGAAGGAATTGGCCTTGGCATATGCTAAGGCGATAGGTGGAACGCGCGCTGGGGTAATTGAGACAACATTTGAGGAAGAGACAGAGACGGATTTATTTGGCGAACAGGCAGTTTTATGCGGAGGGGTTACTGAGCTAATAAAGGCCGGATTTGATACCCTGGTCGAAGCAGGATATCAACCAGAGATTGCTTATTTTGAGGTTCTTCACGAGTTGAAATTGATTACTGATTTGATTCAAGAGGTAGGCATAAGCGGAATGCGCCGTCGTGTTTCTAATACGGCTTGTTATGGAGACCTCACCCGTGGGCCTAAAATTATTACCGAGAGGACCCGTAAGGCAATGGCGAAGATTCTGAAGGATGTAAAATCAGGAAAATTTGCTCGCGAGTGGATTAGAGAAAATGAAAAAGGAAGGCCTTTGTTTAATGAGCTCTTGAGAAAAGCCGACGAGCATAGGATTGAGCAGGTAGGTAGACAATTACGTCAGATGATGCCCTGGATGCAAAAGTGATAATTATAGCTCCAAATAATAAGGATAGAGACTATGGATAAAATTATTATTTTTGATACGACCCTACGTGATGGTGAGCAGGCGCCAGGGGCTTCTTTGACCCAGAGAGAAAAATTGGAGATTGCCGAGGCTCTTACATATTTAGGGGTAGATGTAATCGAGGCAGGCTTTCCAGTTTCTTCAAAGGGAGATTTTCAGGCGGTTCGTACAGTGGCCAAGAGCATCAAGGGACCTATCGTTTGTAGTCTGGCTAGGGCAATAAAGAAGGATATAGATATAGCCTATCAAGCAGTTAGGTATTCTAAGAGACCGCGAATACATGTTTTTTTGGCTACCTCCAAGATTCATATGAGGTATAAACTAAAAAAGGCAGAGGAGGAGATTCTGCGTTTAGCAGTTCAGGCAGTAAAATACGCCAGGAAATACTGTCCTGATATACAGTTTTCTCCAGAGGATGCCTCGCGTAGCGAGAGGCAGTTTTTATTCAGGGTTATAGAAGCAGTTATTGAGGCCGGGGCCACCACAGTTAATATTCCTGATACAGTAGGTTATGCTGACCCAGCAGAGTTTGGCAATTTAATCAAGGCGATAAAAGAGAATGTCTCTAATATTAACAGGACAGTTATAGCGATACATTGCCATAATGACCTGGGCTTAGCAGTAGCAAATTCCCTGGAGGCGATTAAGAATGGCGCTCGGCAGGTAGAATGTACTATTAATGGTATAGGTGAACGCGCCGGCAATGCCTCCTTGGAAGAGATAGTTATGGCCTTGGATACAAGAAGAGATATCTTTACTGACTTGAAGACAGATATAAAAAAGGGACAGATTTATAAGACATCACGCTTAGTAAGTAAACTCACTGGTTTTGTTATTGCTCCTAATAAAGCAATTGTAGGTTCTAATGCATTTAGGCACGAATCTGGTATTCATCAAGATGGAATCTTGAAGAAGCGTACTACCTATGAGATAATTCGCCCCTCTGATGTAGGGTTTACTCAGCCCAGCCTTGTTTTAGGTAAACATTCAGGTAGACACGCCTTTGTTACTAGACTTACTCAATTAGGATTCCATCTGAAGCCTAAGGAATTAGAGAAGGCATTTGTAGCGTTTAAGGAGTTAGCCGATAAGAAGAAGGAGATATTTGAAGATGATTTGGTAGCTATTGCCGAAGACCAGATGCATAAACAAACCAGACCTCTTTGGCAACTGGTTGGATTTGAGGTTCATTCGGGAACAGAGGTTAATCCTCGCGCAGAGGTAGTCTTAAAGCATAGAGGTAAAAAGATAAAATCTGTCTCTTCTGGAGATGGACCAGTAGATGCTTGTTTTAAGGCTGTTGATAAGATTACAGGTATATCTGTTCGACTAGTGGATTACCGCTTGGAGGCAATCGGCCGAGGCAAGGATGCACAGGGAGCGGTAAGCCTCAATTTGGTACATAGAGGATTGAGCTTTTCTGGTCGTAGTTCAAGTACAGATATTATCGAGGCCTCTATTTTAGCCTATATTAATGCCTTAAATAAGATAGAATGAATTCAGCCCCTCCAAAAATCTATGGCCTGATTGGCCATCCTGTCAGACATAGTTTTTCTCCGGCAATGCACAACGCAGCATTTAAGTTTTTAGGTATTAATGCTGAATATAGACTGTTTGAGGTTGAGCCGAGAAGATTGAGAGATTTCTTATTTAATGATGTCGCTGTAGAGGATAGCGAGGGTAACAGGATATCTACAGATGATATATGGGGATTTAATGTTACTGTGCCCCACAAGGAGAGAATATTAGATTATATCTCCTTAGAATCAGAGTCTTCTTACTTAAGGCAAATAAAGGCTATAAACACTATAATAAAGAAAGACGGTATATGGAAAGGTTTTAATACCGATATACCCGGCTTTGCAAGAGATCTAAAAGAGAAAATTGATCCTGTTGACAAAAGTGTTGCTATATTGGGGGCGGGGGGTGCGGCTAGGGCGGTGGTATATGTTCTGGCTAATTCCAGAGTAAGAGACATAGATATCTATGATATTGATGACGCCAGATCCCATGCTGTAGTTGGGATGGTGAGGAATCTATTCCCCGAATGTGATATTAAATCGGTAGATAGCATAGAACAGTTAAATATAAGGAGTAAAGATATATTGATTAATGCTACTCCAGTGGGATTAAAGAATACTGATCCCTGTTTAGTTAGCTATGATATGTTACACCGAGGGCTGTTTGTATACGATCTTATATATAATCCACCCGAGACAAGATTACTGTCTCTGGCAAAAAGAATAGGTGCGAGAGTTTCAAATGGTTTAGGGATGCTTTTGCATCAAGGTGTACTTTCCTTTATCCATTTTACAAATATGATTGATTCAGATAGACAGATAGCTGAGATTACTAAAGTAATGCGTCTTGCTCTGCAGGACGAATTAGAAGGATTAAGAGGATGACAGGTATAATTATTATAGTATTTATTTTTGGTGCTTTGATAGGTAGCTTTTTAAATGTTTGCATACATCGTCTTCCTTTAGAGCAGTCCATAATCAAACCTCGCTCTTATTGCCCTCATTGTAAGATGTCGATACGTTGGTATGATAATATTCCCTTTGTCAGCTATTTGCTTTTAAGAGGAAGGTGTAGATTCTGCAGACAGCGTATATCATTTCGTTATTTTGCTGTTGAGTTCATCACAGCTGGTATGTTCTTAATCTTGTTTATCCGCTATGGTCTAAGTATGGAGTTTATTTTCTATGCTCTTTTTATCTGCGGTTTAATAGTAGCCACTTTTGTGGATATTACGCATCGCATTATACCTGATCAGGTCTCTCTGGGTGGTATAATTATCGGGATAATTATGAACGGCCTTAGGGGGTTGCATTTTCGCCCTATCAGTTTTACTTACTACACTACTTTAGATTCTTTACTTGGTATTATTGTAGGAGGTGGTATTATTTATCTCACCGGGAAGTCATTCGATTTAGTCTATTTCAAATTGCTTAAGAAGGGACCAATTGATGGAGAGGTTGAATCTATGGGTGGGGGGGATGTGAAATTACTAGCGATGATTGGTGCCTTTCTGGGATGGAAGGCGGCGGTGTTAACATTTCTATTAGCTCCCTTTTTTGGAGTAGTTATAGGTATAGCCAATCTTATTATAAAGAAACAACATACCATTCCCTATGGACCTTTTTTGTCTCTAGCAGCACTCATCAGCCTATTTTATAGAGATGTCATCTTGGGGTTCCTATTTTTTAGATAATATCTAATGAAGGGAAAGATTAAAAGGCAAGAGTTTTATTTCTCCAAGAAGGTGGGAAGGGCAATAATGGATTATGGGATGCTTTCTGAAGGAGATAGAATCGCCGTGGGTGTTTCTGGCGGAAAGGATAGCTTAAGTCTTTTAAGTATATTGCGTTATCGCCAGTCATTCTGTCCCATAAAGTACCACCTGATTGCAGTGCATGTTAATCTGGATTATTCACCTGTTAGCTTGAGGCGTTTAAAATCTTTTTTTAAGGAGTCTGGGTATGAATATGTGATAAAAGAATTAAGGATTCCCTCTAAGGATAAGAATTGCTTCTGGTGCTCTTGGAATAGAAGAAAGATACTCTTTGAGACTGCCGCGGAATACAAATGTAACAAAGTAGCCTTGGGGCATCATCTGGATGATATTGCACAGACGGTTCTGATGAATTTATTTTTCAATGGAGAGGTCTCAGCAATGTCTCCTAAGCAGGAATTATTTAAAGGTGCATTGACAATTATTCGGCCCTTAGCATATGTAGAAGAGAAGGAGATTGCTCAATTTGTACGAAAAACAAAATTACCTTATTATAAATATAGATGTTCAAACTCTCTTCATTCTAACCGCAGAAGAATTGCCAATATAATCAGAGAATTAGAGAAGGTATGCCCTGGGGTTAAAAGCAATATCTTTAGGAGTATTAAAAGGATAAAGAAAGAATATTTATTATAAATATAATATGATGAAAGGTAGTACCTGATGAACAAAGACAGAACACACCCGGGAGTGGCGGCGATATTATCATTTATATTTAATGGTCTTGGTCAGATTTATAATGGTCAGATTAAGAAAGGTTTATTTATTGTATTTATCTCAACACTGAGTATGTTAATTCTTATTGCAGGAGCTATTCTAATCGGCCTTTATCTATATGGGAAGATTATATTCTCCGCTCAAATTATTTATGGCTTCTTATTGTTTTCCATAGGATTAATTTTTATTTGCATTTTGGGCATCTGGAGCATTTTTGATGCTTATAATGTAGCTGAGAGAGATAGGTGAAGATTGTATTTTGACAACAGGTCAAGGCAGATCTCGGATATCTTGCTCAATTTGTAAATAGAGAAATAGAATGTATTCTTAGATGGAGGGGGTGATTAACATGGCGAGAATCTTGATTGTTTATTATTCCAGGGGCGGAAATACCAAAAGGATGGCTGAAGAGATTGCTAAAGGTGCAAAAAGAGAAAGCATATCGGTCGACTTAAAGAGGGTAGAGAGAGTTAAGGTTGAGGAGCTTCTGGATTATGATGGTATAATTATCGGTTCCCCTACATACTATGGAACGATGGCTGCACAGATAAAGAGACTTTTAGATGAGTCGGTTAAATTCCATGGGAAATTGGATGGGAAGGTTGGAGCAGCATTTGCCTCTAGTGCTAATATAGGCGGGGGAAATGAAACCACTATTCTCGATATTCTTAATGCCATGCTTATACATGGGATGATTATATTTGGTGATCCCCAGGGAGATCACTATGGTCCGGTAGCCATTGGCACTCCTGACGCGCGATCAATTAAACAGTGTGTGCGTTTAGGGCAGCGTGTAGCAAAACTTATTTCTCGACTTCCATAGTTATTGAGTATAATTTAGGAGTCAGAGATATTATTTTGATAATCTGAGGGCAAGGAGAAGCGGCCGAGATAATATTGTTATGCGACACAACTCAATGGATAAGGTAATTATATTCATTACTTGTGCCACTAAGAAGGAGGCGAGGGAGATTTCGGAGAGACTGGTACAAAGTAGATTGGTTGCCTGCGTAAATATTATTGATAGAATCGAATCAATATTCTGGTGGAAAGAGAATATTGATTCCTCCAGAGAGGTATTATTAATTGCAAAGTCAAAAAGGTCATTGATAAATGAAATTGTTAGTCAGGTTAAACTTATGCACAGTTATCAGGTTCCTGAGATTATTGCTGTTCCTATCATAGCAGGTAATAGGGACTATATAAAGTGGATCAATGAGTCTATCCGGTAATCCTCTTGACTTTCTTTTAGCCTTTTTGGGAGGGGTAGTGGTAAGTTTTACTCCCTGCCTCTATCCCTTATTACCTATAATTGTAACTTATATTGGGGCAGAGGGAGTTAGCTCCCGGAAAAGAGGATTGGTCTTAAGCCTCATTTACGTTACAGGACTGAGCATAACATATGCTGTTTTGGGTTTGATTGCTGCTGTAACGGGTTCTATCTTTGGCGAGTTTAGTAGCCTGCCTTGGGTTCGAATTGTAGCAGGCGTGGTTATATTGCTATTCGGCTTCAGTCTATGGAGGGGTACTGGTGGTGGGTTTAGATTAATATTGAATGTGCCGATACTCAGAAAACCAGGGACATATCTGTCATGCTTAATATTAGGATTAACCTCCGGGCTTGTAGTTGGTCCTTGCACTGCTCCGGTGTTAGGGTCGATTTTAACGTTTGTAGCTACAAAAAGAAATTTTGTCTATGGAGCTTTTCTTCTCTTCAGTTTTGCGTATGGAATGGGATTATTACTTATTCTGGCAGGGACATTCAGTTCATTCTTGGCCTTACTGCCTAAAAGTGGCCGCTGGATGGAGTCAATAAGGAAATTATGCGCAGCTATTTTGTTTATTGCCGGGATTTATATTATGTCCTCCGGCATTACTAATTTGGTTGATGTTTACCTTGAGGAGTCAAAAGCGGCCGTTCGTGATAATTATACAACAGAATTAGATTTCAGTCTTAGAGATTTACAGGGCAACAAAATTACACTCTCCGACTTTAGGCATAGGAAATCCGTTATTTTGTTTTTCTGGACTACTTGGTGTCCATTTTGTCGTCGAGAGCTTGATAAATTAAATCAAATTTATCCAGCACTTATCTCAGATAATATTGAACTCTTGGCTATAAATGTAGAAGAGGCCGAGTATAGAGTCAAGAGATTTCTCAAGACAAATCTTGCAGTATTTCCTATTTTGCTTGATTTGGATGCCGCCGTCGCTGAGGCTTATGGATTAGTTGGAGTCCCTACATTCGTCTTTATAAATAAGATAGGCAAGGTTGTATTTCAGGACCATTATTTTCCTCAAAACACGTATAAAAGGCTTTTAATCGGAAAATGAACCGTTATATGCGGAAGGATATGTCTCTGTTCTTGGATTTGTATGAGTTGACTATGGCGCAGGGATATTGGGAGGCGAAGAGGAGTAATCACCTGGCCACATTTGATTTATTTGTACGGGGATTACCCGAGAATAGAGGGTATCTTCTTAATGCAGGATTGGAGGATGTGCTGGATTATATAGATAATCTGGAATTTAAGCCACAAGAGATTAATTATCTTAGAAAACAAAATTTATTCAGCACAGATTTCTTAGATTATCTCGCGCAATTTAAATTTAGTGGCGATATCTGGGCCATGCCCGAGGGTGAAATATTTTTTGCTAATGAGCCGGTTATCCGGGTGACTGCTAATATCATAGAGGCGCAGATCTTAGAATCATTCCTTCTTAATACAATAAACTTACAGACAATGATCGCCACCAAGGCCTCTCGTGTAGTATTGTCTGCGGGAGATAGGAAGGTATTTGATTTTTCTCTTCGCAGGACGCATGGTCAAGATGCAGCCTTGAAGGTTGCCCGTTCTGCATTCATTGCCGGTTTTGCTGGTACATCCAATGTGCTTGCCGGTAAGATCTACGGTATACCTATTGCGGGCACCATGGCACATTCTTATGTTATGTGTTTTAAAAGGGAGTTAGATAGCTTTTTTAGCTATGCTAAAGCCTTTCCTGATAAGACTACCTTATTGGTGGATACTTATAATACAAAGAGGGGCATAGAGGCTGCGATTAAGGTAGGATTAAGGTTAAGGAGACAGGGGGGCAATCTTTTGGGAGTCAGGATTGATAGTGGTGATATGGTCGTTTTATCAAAGATGGCACCAGAGATGTTGGATAAAGCAGGGCTTATGGAGGTTAAGGTTTTTGCTAGTGGCAATTTAGATGAGTATAAGCTGCGTGAGTTAATAAGAAGAGGAGCAAAGATAGATAATTTTGGTGTAGGCACCAAAATGGGGGTAAGTCAAGATGCCCCCTTTATAGATGTAATCTACAAAATTAGTGAGGTGATGGATCATAGAGGTAATTTCCTGCCTACGATGAAATTAAGTCAATCGAAAACAACACTGCCAGGCAGAAAGCAGGTTTATAGAATTGAGGATTCCCACGGTAGATTTATTAGAGATATTTTGGCTCTGGATAGAGAGGATTTAGATGGCAGGCCGTTACTTAAAGAAGTGGTGCGTTCCGGTAAGATTATCTATGACAGGCCCGCATTGGGCAAGATTAGAGAATATGCCAGAAGTAATATTTCTGCCTTGCCAGATAAATATAAAAAACTGACTCAACCGGAGGCTTTTCCTGTTGTTATCAGTAAGCAGCTTAAGGAGTTAACAAGAGATTTGTCTCTGCAGATAAGGAAGCGCCAGAAAACAAAATAGGTATTGTAAGATAACCAGGAGAGAAGAATGCCAAGAAAGATCGCCTTTATGGATATAGATACTCAGTATGATTTCGTTAATCCAGCCGGGAGGCTTTATGTACCGGGCGCGGAGAAACTGATTCCTAATTTGAAGAGGTTGTTTGGGTTTGCTGAGAAGAATAAGATCCCCATAATTTCATCACTGGATACCCACGTAAAGAATGACCCGGAATTTAAGAACTTTCCTCCTCATTGCATAAAAGGAAGCAAGGGGCATAAGAAGATTAAAGAGACCTTGACACTGAAGACCAAACAGGTCTTGGTTACGAAATATACAATTGATATATTCTCTAATGCGAAGATTAAATCCATATTAAAGTCATATTGGTCTGTATATGTCTTTGGAGTAGCTCTTGATTATTGCGTAAAGGCAGCTTGTCTGGGTTTACTTGAGCTGGGAATAAAAACATATTTAGTAACGGACGCTACAAAGGCAGTCTCTGATAAGGGAAGAGTTAAAACATTATCTCTCTTGAAAAAGAAGGGTGTAACCTTATTAACTGTAGACACCCTGGTTAAGAAGATAAAAAGAGAAGGAAATAAATGATTGACATAGAGGGATTAGCTACAGGTATTGGTAGTCTGCCATATAAGGATGCAGAGGCATCTTTGGATTTAATCTTTAAGTATACTCCCCATATTCCTTTCTGGCCACAACTGCCTAGGCGAGATATACGCGAGAGAATGACCATTCAGTTCAGTCAGGGGTTGCCTTGTATACGCTTAAACCAGAAAGAATTATTTTTTGATATCTCGGCTCAAGAGGAAGAGGTAACTCTTTTCTACGAACGTATTATCGCCAATGATATTGAGCATTTTAAAATAACCCCTGATTATGCTGTTGGTTTCTGGCGTTTCCTTGAGAGGTTGTCTAATCTGGAATTGGATAAGATCAAATTTATTAAAGGCCAAACAGTAGGGCCATTTACATTTGCTGCGAGTATTAGCGATGAAGAGGGTAAACTGATTTTGCATAATCCTGTTTTCTTTCAAATAATTAGAGAGGGTTTGGCAATGAAGGCACTCTGGCAGTTAGAGCTGTTAAATAAATTTGGAAGGCCAACAATTCTATTTTTAGATGAACCTTATCTGTCCTGCCTTGGTTCGGGTTTTGCACCTATAAACAGGGATATGGTTGTGGCTGGCTTGAGGGAGTTTGTTGGAAAGATTAAATCTGCGGAGTGCTTAATAGGCGTTCATTGTTGCGGTAACACCGATTGGTCGATATTTACGGAAATCACCAATATAGATATTATTAGCTTCGATGCCTTTAATTTCCTTGAGCGAGTTTTGCTTTACGCAGAAGAGCTCGCCGCGTTTTTTCACAGAGGCGGTATACTTGCCTGGGGAATTGTTCCTACTGAAGGCTTTGAATCAGAGATGGCGGTGGCTGCGCTGACAGCAAAATTAAACGAGGGATTACGCCAGCTGGTCAGCCGGGGGATAAACGAGGAGTTGCTTAGGAGGAGGCTGCTTGTTACGCCCTCTTGTGGATTAGGGACTTTGATACCGGATAAGGCAGAGTTGATATTTAGGTACCTTTCAGAGATCTCTTCTGACCTACAAAGAAAGAGATAGTTTTTAATAACATATAACATAATAAATAAAAATACAAAACCCCTTATAGATTCACGACTGGTATTTATGTAACTGATTGTAATGTAATCAATTAAATATAGAATCATATTCGTAACCTCCGAGATAGTTATACTGCATTAGAGGTAAATATATAGAGAAAATAATTGACAAAATAGGCTAATTTTTATATAATAACACATCACTTTAATTTTTGGTCGGAGGAGAAGGATTAGAATGAGAGAAATTCGTATTCATGCACGAGCGGGACAGGGAGCAATTACTACTGCTTATCTTTTAGGCAAGGCCTATTTTCTTAAGGGTGAATACGCCTATGCATTCCCCCATTTTGGAGCTGCACGCATGGGGGCGCCTATGAACGCTTTTGTGCGGGTGGATAGCAAACCGGTGCGCATAAGGAGTCAGATTTATGAACCTAATTTTATAATTGTGGTTGATTCTACGCTTATGCGTGGATTTAATTGCTTAACGGGGTTACGCGAAGACGGCGTTGCTATAATAAATCAACGAGAGGGAATCCAGATTCCTAAGGCAAAATTAGGACAGAAGATATACATAGTACCTGCAAATAATATTGCCCAGCAGACCATCGGTCGACCCTTGGGAAATACTGCTCTGTTAGGGGCATACGCAGCTGCTACAGGGGAGGTAGAATTGGAGATTATGCAGGAGGCAGTGAAGGAGCGTTTTAGTGGAAAGATGCAGGAGGCCAACCTGGAGGCAGTCAGGCAGGGGTTTGAGTATATTGAGAAGATAAAGGAGCGTAGGTGATGTTTGGTCCTATAGTTGCCAAGCCCGGTTCTAGCCGGAAGAATAAGACAGGTTCTTGGAGGACGGAGTCTAAGCCCAAATTTCTACAGACAAACTGTATAGCTTGTAGGTTATGTGTTTTGGTCTGCCCAGAGGGTTGTATAGAGGGCTTAGAAAAAAACTCTTTTCATTGTGACTATGATTACTGCAAGGGATGTGGCAACTGTGCCTCAATTTGTCCCAAGAAAGATATTGAGATGGTTCCTGAGGGGTAATTTGTTTAATTTTTATAGAGAAGAGAAAATAGTCTAGGATATTTATATTAAATGATAAATAGTGGGGGAAGATGAGGGAATTTCTAGAAGGCTCGCAGGCAATAGCCAAGGTAGTAAGTTTGTGTAAACCAGGGGTAATCTCTGCCTATCCCATTACCCCTCAGACACATATAGTTGAGGGGTTAGCGCAGCTTATTGCTGATGGTAAGCTCAATTCCCAGTTTATCAATGTAGAGAGTGAGCATTCGGCAGCCTCTGTAGTATTAGGTGCTTCTGCTTGTGGTGTGCGAGTTTTTACTGCAACGAGTTCGCAGGGATTATTTCTTATGGCGGAGGTTTTGTTTAATATTGCAGGTATGCGTCTTCCTGTTGTGCTTACTTGTGCTAATAGAGCAATGTCAGCTCCCATTAGTATCTGGAATGACCATCAAGATTCGATTTCCTTGCGAGATAGTGGCTTGATTCAATTATATGCTGAGAATATCCAAGAGGCAGTCGATTGGCATTTGCTTGCCTATCGTCTTGCAGAGAGTAGAAATATAATGTTACCTGCAATGGTCTGTATCGATGGATATATACTGACCCATGGTGTTGAGCCCGTAGATATGCCAGAAGAGGGGGAAATAGATAGGTTTTTACCCGAATATCAACCTCCCTACAAATTGGATGTAGATAATCCCATAACCTTAGGGTGCTTGGCTGATCCCGAATATTATATGGAGACACGGTTCGCTATCCAGGAAACTTATAAGGATATCCTTGCATCTATGCCTCAGTTGTTTAAGGAATTTGGTTCTATATTCGGACGCAGTTATAATTTTGTGGAGCGATATCGCCTGGATGATGCGGAAAAGGCTATTGTTGCTATGGGTTCGGTATGCGGTACTATTAAGGATGTGGTGGATGAATTAAGAAAGAAAGGCAAGAAGGTAGGGCTTCTTAAAATATCTGTTTTTCGGCCATTCCCATATCAAGAGATTTATGCATCATTGAGGAGTATCCCCAAGGTAGCTGTTGTAGATCGGGCTTTATCTTTGGGGTCTTTCGCTCCCTTAGTTTCCGAGATTAAGGCATTATTTTTTGGCAAGAAGAAAACCCCTAAGATAGTCAGTGGTTTTGTCGCTGGTTTGGGTGGTAGAGATATAACCAAGGATAGTGTAAAACAGATATTCCGTCAATTAAATCAGAGAGAGGTTTCGGGTAAATTTGTTGATTTGAAGCCTGAATTATTACAGGATAAAATATGAGTGGGTCTCAAATAAAATCGTTGTTTGCTTCGGGGCATACAGCATGCGCTGGCTGTGGTCAATCTCTCGCTGCACGTCTTGTTATCGATGCTGCTGGGCCTAATACAATTGTTGCTAATAATACTGGTTGTCTTGAGGTGTTCTCTACAAAATATCCAGAGTCTGCTTGGGGCATTCCTTGGATTCATTCTCTTTTTGAGAATGCCGCTGCGGTTGCTTCTGGTATCGAGGCGGCCTTAAGGTTCTTGGAGGAGAGTTCATCTAAAAAGAGATTGAGAGACATTACTGTGATTGCTCAGGCAGGAGATGGAGGTACGGCTGATATTGGATTACAGGCCTTATCAGGAATGTGGGAGAGGGGACAGAATATATTATCTATATGCTATGATAACGAGGCTTACGAGAATACGGGGATTCAAAGGAGTGGGTTGACTCCCTATGATGCGAGTACAACTACATCTCCAGCGGGAAGTCGTTCTTTTGGAAATCCTAGAATTAAAAAACCATTACCTGAGATTGCCAATGCACATGGTATTATTTATGTAGCTACTGCTACAGTGGGATTTCCTCAAGATCTGCAAAGGAAGGTAAAGAAAGCGATAAGCCTTAAAGGTCCAAAGTATCTGCAGATTCATGTACCCTGTCCTTTAGGATGGGGGTATGCTTCTAGCCTAACCTATCAGATTGCCAGGCTTGCAGTTCAAACCGGTTTATATCCTTTGGTTGAATATGAAAACGGCGTTTTAAAGGGGGTATTTAAGATAAGCCCTAAGCCGGTAGAGGAATATTTAAAGCCCCAGCGCCGTTTCAAACATATTATTAATAACCCTGAGGAATTAAGTAAAATTCAAGAGATCGCGAATGATAATATAAAAAAATATAATCTGGTTACTGCTGCTGGTTAAGGAAATATATTGAAGGGAGGATGAGTTTAAAATGGGAAAACAGGCAAGAGCAATTGTTGATTTGAGTTTAAAAGAATTGGTAAGAGAGCTCAATAAAGCTTATTGTGATGAGTGGTTGGCTTTTTATCTCTATTGGTATATTGCCCATGTAGTCTCAGGTAGATCTTATGCAAATATAAAATCGGCATTAGAGGAGATTGCTAAAGATGAATTGGAGCATGCCAGTGAGTTAGCTGAGCTGATTACTACTCTGGGAGACGTTCCTTCTTCTAATCCAATGGATATAGAGAAGAATGCTAACTTCCCCTATACCCTCCCCCCTAAGAATACCGCAGATATCAATCGAATTATACGTGTAGTAACTGAAGCAGAGTCAGGCGCAATTGAGATATATCACAAACTTGCCAAAAAAACACAAGGTAAAGATTACCATACCCATCAATTGATGGTACATATTCTGTCGGAAGAGATTGGTCACGAGGAGAGATTCGAAAATTTATTAGAGAGATAAGGGAGGTAAGGATATTATGGCGAAGGTGACTGTAGATGCTTCTGTTTGCGTAGGATGTGGGCTTTGCGAACAACTCTGTGCCGAGGTTTTTAAGGTGAGTTCAGAGGGTGTTGCTCAGGTTGTAGGATCTGACTGCAGTCAGCATAATCTTTCTGATATTGCTCAACAGTGCCCGGTAAACGCTATTAAAGTTGAGTAATCTTTCTACTTCAGAGCTAGGAGTAGAAGGTTAATACGCCTTATTATCAGGTGATGTAAAATCTTAGAAGAGATATTCTGTTGTTTCTTAAACTAACAGCAGGTTTTGAAAATTAGTGAAAGAAGCACTCTTTTACGAGGCCCTTTCCGATAACAGAGTAAGATGCCTACTCTGTCCTCATCAGTGTAATATCCTTCCAGGCAAGGTAGGTTA
>JAOZPD010000081.1 GCA_029932935.1 Candidatus Omnitrophota bacterium
TCGAAGCAATAAAAATAGTAGAATAAGTTCCAAAGATAAAACCTATAAAAAGGGCAAAGGCAAAATTGCTTAATATTTGCCCTCCCCAGAGCATAAGCGCTAATACAATCAACAATGTAGTAAAGGTAGTAAGTAGTGTCCTGCTTAGATTCTGATTGATACTTAGATTGATCAACTCAATAAGGTTTAATCTGGGAAGATTCTTGCTATTCTCTCTTAAGCGGTCATAGATAACTATAGTATCGTTTATGGAATAACCTGCTATACTTAATATGGCTGTTATAGTTATTAAATCGATTTGCCTACCAGTCAATCCCATAAAACCGAGGGTGATTAGACAATCGTGAAAAAGAGCAATAATTCCGGCAAGGGCGAAATTAAAATGCTTAAATCGGAAGGCGACATAAATAAGAATACCGACTAACGCCCAGAGTAAGGCAGAGGTAGCTTTATTTCTCAGGTGGCGTCCTGCTATCGGACCAACGCTCTCTACCCTTAACATATCTATCTTACGATCGCTAAAAGCTCGAGAGAGACTCGTAAGGATATCTCTGCCCTCCTCTGCTGATGTCTTAATCAAATAAATATTAGGGTTATCCTTAAATTGCTGAATTGAGGCACTGCTCAGGCCACTTTCTGTAAGAACCTGACGAATATCCTCAATCGGTACGGGCCGGTCAAATCTGTATTCTTGAATTCTCCCACCCGTAAAATCTATACCCCAGGCAGCGCGGCCCTTTCCCAGCACCGCCACCAGACCAGCGATAATCAATAAGATAGAGATGGTATAGCATATTCTCCTTTTAGAGATAAAGTTAATACGTGTGGGTCTAATAATTCGGAGCATCGGTAATCTCTTAATCTTAAAGCCCCTAACTAACATCTCCAGAATAGTACGAGTTACAATCAGGGCGGTAAACATACTGCTCAGTAATCCAATAGTCAATGTAACAGCAAATCCACGAACCGGGCCTGTACCAAATTGAAATAACAAAAAGGCGGCTATTAATGTTGTAAGGTTAGAATCAATAATTGCCGAAAAGGCCTTGCTGTATCCATTAGCAATAACCGAGTGTATAGGCCGGCCAAGATTGAACTCCTCACGCATGCGCTCGTTAATTAAAACATTAGCGTCAACGGCCATTCCTAAAGACAGAACAATACCAGCAATCCCTGGAAGTGTTAAGGTAGCAGAAACACCGGGAAATAAGGTAGGCAAGATTCCCAGCCCGCCAAATATAAATAGTAGATTTAATAATAAGGCGATATCGGCAATCAAACCCGGAAGACAATAATATACTGCCATGAATATAAGTACTAAACTCAATCCAATAATACTAGCCTTAAGCCCGGCCATGATTGAATCCTGACCCAGGAGTGGCCCTACCGTCCTCTCCTCCTCCACAACCATCGGGGCAGGTAGAGCGCCCACCCTTAGAACCAACGCCAAGTCCTGCGCCTTTTCGAGACTAAACCGACCGGTTATCACCGCCTCACCAGAGGGTATTCTTTCCTTTATTCGTGGAGCGGATTGCGGTTTTCCGTCCAGGACAATAGCAAGCCTACGCCCGACATTCTCGGCAGTAATCTGGGAAAACTTCTTTGCCCCTTCAGAGTTAAACTCTAAGGCTACGTACGGTTGGCCAAATTCAGAACTATCAAAGCGTACCTCGGCATTCTTCAGAGCATCCCCCGTTAAAACAGATTCCTTCTGCAGAAGTAAGGGCTCCTCATCCTCCTGAGAATATTTTAATTCATATCCTTCCGGAACATCGCCTTTAAGACTTGATGCTAATTTATCCTTATCATCGGAGACTAACTTAAATTCTAAGAATGCTGTGCGCCCGATTAATTCTAATGCACGCTCTCTATCAGTAATACCCGGCAACTGTACAACTATCTCATCCTCCCCCTGTTTTTGAATAACAGGCTCGCTCACACCAAACTCATCTATCCTGTTACGCAAAATCTCAACCGCTCGTTCAATTGCTCCTGAGCTAGCCTCTTCGCTTAACTTACTCGTATCCACACGAAGCAGAAGATGCATGCCTCCCTTTAAATCCAGGCCCAGATTTATTCTCTTATTCAGTGGGAAGGCATAAAAAGCCATTAATCCTACCAGGCTTAATATTAATATTATTTTGTAAAGAAGCTTCCTTGGCATAGGCAAGTAATAAAATTAATATTATTTCTTTAAATAAGCGACGCAGCTTTTATCGAGTTCTACCTTTACATTGTCATCGATACGCAAAATAATCGTTTTATCTTTTATGTTGATAATCCTGCCGTGTAACCCCCCTGTAGTCACTATCTCATCGTTCTTATTCAGATTCTGGATCATCTTCTGATGCTCCTTCTGACTTAGTTTCTGGGGTCTTATAAGAAGATAATAAAAAATTATAAAGATAACAATCAATGGCAAGAGATTAATTAATGGATTAACTGGTGTCTGTGACATATAAGCTCCTTTCCTGGTTTATTTAAACAAACTATTCAAAATGAAGCTATATTTATATTAATAAATAAAATTTGTTCTGATTAATGTCAGGAGGCCTTCTGTCCCTCTGCTTTTTTAACTAAACTCTTAACCGTCTCCGACATCTGAGCTCCACACGATAGCCAATAATCAAGCCTCTCTTTATTTATCTTAATCAATACTGGCTCCTTGGTAGGGTCGTAATATCCCAACTCCTCTATGGAGCGGCTATCACGGCTCTTCCTCCTGTTAAATACGCTTATGCGAAAGAAATAACGACCCTTCGGATTCTTGCCTATCCTTCTTAAACGTATGCGCACTGACATACAAAAACCTCCTTTAAATAGTTATTGCCTCTATCTGTGGTTTTCTTATCTCTTCCTTCAGAAGGCTCTCTAAGTTAACTGGTATGGGAGCCTCCTTTAAGTAACTATTGCCTCTATCTGTGCCCTTGCTTTATTTACTGTCTCCTGATATTCCTTCTCGGGTTTTGAATCAGCTACAATGCCGCCTCCAGCCTGAACATAAGCAAGATTATCCTTTATCAATATTGCGCGGATTGTAATACAGGTGTCTAAATTTCCAGAAAAACTAAAATAACCTACACATCCTGCATATGGGCCTCGTCGCGTATTTTCCAATTCGTCAATTATTTCCATTGCCCTTACCTTCGGACTGCCGCTTACAGTACCGGCCGGAAAGGTCGCTCTTAAACAATCATATATATCTCTATCTCTGCGCAATCTACCCTCAACCTGACTAACCAGATGCATTACATGAGAATATTTCTCCACATGCTTAAAGTCCTTGACCTTTACTGTACCAAATCTACAAACCCTACCTAAATCATTTCTACCCAAATCCACCAACATTATATGCTCTGCCTCTTCTTTTCTGCTATTTAACAGCTGGTTTTCTAATTTCTGATCCTCTCTCTCATTCTTTCCCCGAGGACGAGTTCCAGCTATTGGGCGTGTTATAACCAAGCCATCCTCACAGCGAACCAGAACCTCTGGAGAAGAGCCCAATAAAAAATTATCCTTAAATTCCAGAAAGAACATGTAACTGGAAGGATTAAGACTCCTTAAGGAACGATAGATATCCAAGGGGGATTTTCCCTTTAATGGCAGAGAGAATCGCTGCGAGGGAACAACCTGTATTATATCGCCACGCCTGATATATCCCTTTGCTCTCTTAACCACATTCAGATACCTCTGTTTAGTAAAATTAGAGGATATTTTTATATTAGACTTAGACTTCAGTTTCTCAATACTGGCTTTAGGTAAGGGCTTCTTCAAACGAGAATGCATTCGCTCGATATTCGATACCGCCAAATCGTAAGACTTATTAATCTTGCATTTGTCAAATATGAAGGCATTAGCAACAATCTTTATGGTGTGATGCAGGTGGTCAAAGACCAGCAGGGTATTACTCAAAATCCATTGGCAATCCCACACATCTAAATCATCGGGATTTTTATCAGGGATTTCTTCGAAAAACCGCACTATGTCATACCCTAAATATCCTACGAATCCTCCGCAGAAACGAGGTAAGTCTCTATATTGAATCGCCTTGAATCCAGACATAATCTTCTTAATCTCATCCAAGGGGTCGGTCTTTAATCTAAATCTTCTCGTTATCTGCTTATGGCTATCAAATACCTCCATCAAATCGCCCTTACTTTTTAATATCAAATCCGGCTCGGTGCCCAAGAATGAATAACGAGCAATTGCCTGTGTGCCCTCTACGGATTCCAGGAGATAATTATATCGGCCAGACCTAATTTTTAAGAATGCCGATACGGGAGTATCCAGATCCGCTCGTATCTCCTTATATACAGGGATAAGATTCCCCTGCTTAGCTAATCTTGCGAATTCTCTTCTGCCTGGAAGATACACGCTTAAACCTCACTTTTAATCTTCTATAAAAACAGGAGCGATTACCCGTATGGCAGGCAACGCCCCTCTGGTGTACCCTTATAAGTAACGCGTCCTTATCACAGTCATAATATATCGCTTTCACAGACTGAATATTGCCGGAGGTCGCTCCCTTTACCCAATATTCCCTGCGTGAGCGCGACCAAAAACAGGTAAGCCCGGATTTCAGGGTAATCTCCAGTGACTTTTTATTCATATAAGCAAGCATCAAGACCTCTGCGGTCTTATAATCCTGAATTATTGCAGGAATCAAGCCCTTTTCATCAAACTTTAAATCTCTAATATTCATCTTACTTAAAGATAATTGCGCAGCAGAGACCATGTCTGCTTATCCAGACATCCATGCGCCGGCAATCCATTGGCCTGCTGAAATCTCCTCAATGCAGACTGCGTGCGTTTACCTACCTTACCATCTATTAAGCCGGGGTCAAAACCGGCATTCTTTAGTGCGGTCTGAACCTTAATTACAGAAGAGTAATAGTCTTTCTTGATAATTCTATATTTATCATCTTGGTCTATGGTATAATCTGAACTCTTATTTTTTTCTTTTTCCTTTTCCAGGGCCAACTCAAGCTCAGCAATCCGGGAGTCTTTATTTTGTAATTCCTTCTGCAATAATAATATCCTATCTTCTAATGCCCGAATCTCATAATCACTATACTGCCCTGTAGTTAAACATCCTGCCGTAAGAAACAGCGCAATCAAAACTAACAGCAAGTGCGAACTCACTCTAAGCATATCTCAATGCCTCCCTTAAGGTAAACCTGCCGTCGTATAAGGCCTTACCGATAATTACCCCGGCCAGCCCATCCTTACTTAAGATCTTAAGTTTAGATAAATCAGCGAGACTGGCAATCCCACCCGAGGCAAAAACAGAAAAACGAAATTTCTTTAAAATGTGTCTTATCATATTGACATTGGGTCCCTTAAGTGTTCCATCCCGTTTAATATCAGTATAAATTATCTGCCTAAAGCCAATGCTCTCCAGCTTTAATAACAATTCCAAAATATTCAATCCTCCATATTGCCTGCGCCATCCATCAAGCCGAACTATATTATCACGCACATCGATACTGATAATAATCTTTTCTTTGAATTCCTTAAATGCATTGCGTAAAAATCTCTCGTCCTGTAATTTCGTCCCCAACACTACCTTATCAACCCCGCAATTCAACACCTGCTTTATACTGCTTTTTTGCCTAATCCCCCCACCGAATTCGATGGGTATATTAACACTCGCTCTCATCTTTTTTATTATCTCAAGATGACAAACCCTACCGCTCCTTGCCCCATCAAGGTCTACTACATGCAAATATCTTGCCCCCTGCCTTTCCCAATGGCGAGCAGTGGCGACGGGGTCTGACGAATATACTGTCTGCTGAGCAAAATTACCCTGCTGCAATCTAACCACCTTACCTGCCTTCAAATCAATCGCTGGAATAATGAGCATTTATATTATTGCACACAAAAAACAACAACCTTCAACAGCTTTCTCTTCAGAATCCCTCAAGACACCT
>JAOZPD010000082.1:0-2595 GCA_029932935.1 Candidatus Omnitrophota bacterium
ATTAATATAATACGTATATACTTCCTACGGAAGCTTGTTATACCTTTAGCAACTAAGATATAATATCCACATGAAGCATACAGCACATATCTTACCGGACCAAATACTGGAGACCACAATAGTGATACAATAAATAATGTCAGTATGGGGACAATCAGCCACAATAAAATTAAAATTAACTTATCTCTATCTCTACGTATATTAAATATTCCAACTATGCTCAGAAAACCAAAGACAATTAATCCCAGTTCTCCTAACAAACAATTCAAAGAGTCAGGTTGACGAAAAAAGGGAGGAATTATAAATTTAAATCCAAACAGCCGAAATGTCTCTATTATTGAGAATATATCAGGAGCGGTTATCCATGAGAGGGTATTAGGATTCCTAAGGTTAATAAGGATTACGACAAGCGGTAGATAAAAAACAACTATAAATATTAAAGAAATGATAAACTTCCGGTTTAAACTCTTATGTTTTCTCCATAGATATATAACAAACAATGACTCAAATAAAATAATTGGTATGGCTGAAACACTTAAAGAAAGAGCCAATAAAGTCGATAATGAGTAGGCTATCCAATAGGTATTTTTATTCTCGTATAAGGACCTGAATAATAACAAGATAGAAAGTAGTGTGAAAAAGACTACTAAACTATACATTCTAGCATCCTGAGAATAGTATATATTAGCTGTACTTACAGATAATATAAAACTACCAATAAGAGCAGTCCTCTTATCGAATAATTTATCTATAATTAGAAATAAAATATAAATAGAGCCTATCCCAAATATCGCCGATAAGAATCTTATAGGGAATTCCTCACTGCCAAATAATCTTGACCAGTAGTGCACTAATATAAAATAAACAGGAAGATGCCCATCTCTAAAACGATTCTTACACACATCACTAATAGTCAATTTTGAACAAGAGGCAGTAAGCACCTCATCGATAGTAAACGTTTCCCCCCCTAAAGAAATAAACCTTAAAAATGCTCCCAGCAGAAGTATCAGTACCAATAATAGCTGTGCCTTCTTACTCAGGAGAGAACTGAATCTATTTATCATTTTCTATCAATGATTGATGTTTACCTGTACACTCATAAAGACAGATAATTATCTATTATCAGATCATGGATAAATAGAGATCCCATTCTTGACTATCTCTTTCACCCTATACAATTTTTGTCCAACTGAATCAATCGACCTAGGCAAAAAGATAAAAAAGCATAAATCGATAATGCTCTGAATACTGCAACCAAAAACACTATACTTTGATTTACCAAATCTCCGTGGGTGATGTTTTATTTTTATCTCTCCTATCTTAAAACCCTTTCTTAATAGAATAAATGTCAGAAAACGATGTCTATGTCTATAAAGATGGATATCCTTCAATGTCCTTCTTAGATAAACCCTTAATGTGCAACCGACATCATGAATCTTTTCTTTCCAGAATAATCTCCTAAACACATTCGCGATCTTCGCCGATATTCTTTTTAAAAATGGATCGTGTCTATCATGCCTCCATCCGCATACCACATCATAACCCTGCCTCATTTTATCTAAGAGTCGCGGGATATCTCGAGGGTCATTCTGTAGATCTCCATCTATAGTAATAATTATCTTACCTGTGCTAAAGTCGAATCCTGCCTGCATCGCAGTCGATTGACCATAATTCTCAGTTAGGTTAACTAATATTACATCATTAGATTTAGAAGAGATGCTCTTAAGTATGTCAAGAGAATTATCCGTAGAACCATCATTTATGAAGATGATCTCATAGGGATACTTAATCTCGGACATAACATTTCTTATAGAATAATAAAGAGGTAATAATGACTTCTCTTCATTATATATAGGAATAACAACTGAATATTCTATGCTATCTGTAACCTTCACTAATACCTACCTACTGTTGTTCTCTTTAGAATTATTATAATATTTATAATGAAATACGACGCCGATACTGGAAAATCTTACCCAATCTAATAGCCTAAATCTACTATCTTTAAGATAAGACACTCTGAATCTCTCAGATAAATCATATTCCTGTCCAGGAGGACACGGAGAGATAAACCATGCGCCTCTATATCTATTAGACTCAAGATTATATACATCCCTACGCCAGGATAGCGCTCTAATATCTCTAATATTAATCGGTTTTCTAACTATAAATAATAAATAATAATCTGGAGTGGCAGTAGGCCAGGCCTTATTCCATATCAATACCTCTGCCTCCTGTATATTATCAAAAATATAATCATTAAAGCTTAACCAATCCTCTTCCTGCAACTGATTGCTGCGGAAAGAATTATGACTCCACATCGCTGCCATAAGGGATAACAAAAATGCCAGTAATACGAACTGAATATCCCTATTCTTAAGAAAAGATGTTATCCTCTTATTAATACTCATATGCAAGCAACTCCTAATTTATTCTCCCTCTATTTAAAATATTTATCTTATCTGCAACATTAAAAGCCCACAGCATTGCTATCGGTAAGAATAAAGGAATTAATTTCAAACCTCCTATAATAACAGCTACAGAAACATACACAGTTACTAATGATAGAGAGAATTTATCTATGGTTAATAGCAT
>JAOZPD010000082.1:2605-5868 GCA_029932935.1 Candidatus Omnitrophota bacterium
TATGAGAAGATGAAATTAACTGATTAAAATCTTCTAATAAAGATGATAAAATAGGCAATAATGAAATAAGTAATTGAGTATTCTTTATCACTGCTATATCCAGCGTTGCTAATATAGATACTATTATTAACAAGACTATTAATGGTATTTCTTCAAGTCGTTTATAAATTGAAAAAACAGATTTTGGGAGAGGTCGTCTTACGCCATCAATTTTAAAACGTAATGGACTAAAAAAGGCTAATATAAATAACAAGAAAAGGGTTAAACGCTCTTCAATTATACGTGGTAAATCTGATTCAAAAAAGATTATCATCCACATCCGTATAAAAAATATAAGAAAGAATATACATCTCCACTCTTTATCCTTATATTCAGAGCATTCTATAAGAAAATATGTTGCTAAAAAATGAATTGAGAAATAAAACCACGCCTCCAAGGCAAAAAAATGTACTCCCCCAACCAGAAGTTTACTAAAACGCATGTCATAAAAAAACCATTGCCACCATCCGATGTTAATTGCTGTAGTCTCTATAGCATAAGATATGCCAGAAATAACAGCACCTGCAAATAACAAAGTTGGAAAAATCTTTCCACGATAGAAATCTATTCGATTAAGCAATCTCTCAGATATTGCCCAGCCGAGATAAAAAACTAATACCCAACCTACTACTACAGTAATAACTGGCAGTATAAATAAATCTTCTCTCCCCGGAAAGAAAAAGGGAGATGATTTGCTCAGAAAGGTATTAAATTCTTTATTAAAAGAGACTATGAATGCAAAAAGAAAGAAGGTGAAGGTCAAACGTCTACCTTTGGTGAACCATGAATGAAGTATTAATAATACCAATCCTACAGATGCAAAAACAAAAAGGCCAGATATAGTCATAATTCTTAATTATATATTAAGTAACTTAAGATAAAAATTAATGTCTGAGTAATACCAATAATAGCAATGCTGAAATTAATACTATATATGGAATAAAATAAATCAGTTTATTATCTGATCTTCTGTATGAGCTAATAAAATTTGTTTTGGGATAATCCGGGACTAAACAATTAAAAGAAGATATAATTAATAATAGTACAAGAAAGGAACATCTCTCTACTGATAAAATGAAACCTTGATAACCAGAAAAGCGAACTACCCAGATGTAAACCAATGGTATTAAAAAGAAAATTGTTTTCCATTTTTTATGTTTATATTTAGAGCAATTAATTAGAATAAATGCCGTGAGGAAATGCGCAAAAAGATAAAATACTTTTCTAGGAAATGCCATTTCCTTAATAATCGCACTAAACAATAAATTTAAACAAACAGCAACCAGTCCAGACAACAATACAATCAAAAACAGACTCGATCTCTTTTTTAGAGAATTAACCCACCTCATTACCTCCTCAATAATATACCAACTAAAATAGAATATTGGCAGATTCAGCAACGTACTGGCTAATGAACCGATGATAATAGACTTATTATGCGTAGGTAGATTTAAAAAACTTAAACAACAAACTCCGCCATTCGTAAATATTAAAAGAAAGGCAAATAGAAAGAAATTTACTGTTAGTTGTAATCCTTTTCGATAATAAGAATGCAAGATCAAGAGAAAAATATAAGAACTAAATAGAATGAGTAAGATAAAAATCTTCATTTGTAGCGATATCTAGTAAAGATTTTCATAATTGCCATAAGTATAAGAGGGATAGTAGATAATAATGCCGCATTATTTCTTAAAAATAATAATAAAGCTATGTCTATTACCACTAATAATACATAAGGTATTTCCTCTATGGCAAGTAGTGCAAAAAAAGAAAGTGGTAGAAGAGAAGTTAGCGTTTTAATATCTCCTATTTTCATAATATCGAATATAGCTAATGTAGAGATTAGAATACCACTAATCATAAATGGAAGAATGTCTATTATCCCCGCTCTACCAATGACTAACTGTCTTTTTCTATATAACTGCATATTATTAATCTGGAATTGTAATGGCTTCAGAAAAGCTAAAATCACTATAAATGCTAAAACTGCATATTCATCAAACAATCTGAGATGTGTATAATGAGAACGAGTAGTAACCATATGAATAAATGGAATAATTATAAATATATTTTTCCATTCTTTTGTTTTATATTTTGATAACTTAATAAGGAAAAACGGTAAGAGCAAATACTGGACAGCAAAGTTAGGCCAAGCTATAAATGATATAAATGGGACCTTAACAGCTGATCCTACGAATCCCATATCCTTAAACGTCCACCGCCACCAACCAACTCCTAAAGCCGTAGTCTCTACGGCATAAGAAATACTGGCAATAACAGCATAGCACATTAATAAAGTAGGAAAAATATAATTATTTAAAGGTTTGGCTCTTCTTAATATAATCTCAGATATGCCCCAAGCCAAATAAAAGGTAAAAATCCAACCTATTATAACAACTAAAGTATTCAAAATAATATGGCCAGACATAAACCTGTAAGGATTATAAGTATCCTGCAATAATACCCCATTCATGCCGGTAGGTAATTCTTTAATAATAGCCACAATAAAAGCGAATAAGAAAAACTCAAAAGTCAACCATAGTCCATGCCTCAAATAAGAATGCGCTATCATTGCAATTATACAAATGGTAGACAGGACTAATATAACTAAGATATCCATTTCTTAATTTGTAAATATTGTAAATTATTCAATATTTATTAATACAGTTAATCTACTACTCATTTTACATCAGAAGCCTTAAGATAGAATTTTGAATTCGTCCTATTTATTGAATACTCTCTCCATCCATATTCTTCAGGATCAGCTGTAAATCTTATAAATTCAACATCATCTCGATATCTAACATCTCCTCTAAGCTTCTCTGTTACCAGGATAGCATTAATATTTTTACGAACAAGAAATCGAAAAAAACCCTCGTTATAATCTTTCTCTGACTCATCCACTCTTATGCAATTTACAAAATCAATGTAAACATTGTAGCCCTCTATTGTATTAAATTGAGATTCTGCGTCCAATAGGACTACTTTATTTGTACTACTGGGCATATCAAATTTAGACAGAATGCTTCTCATAGCTACAATATTTTCATAGTTTTTTTTCACAATCCTTGAATCAGGGAAGGCATTTATAGACAGCATAAATAAAATGAATAATACAAAAACAGAGACGCTCGAATCTATTCGTCTTAATGTGTCCTTATGTAAATCATTAATGTACATAGCAAAACAAAAGAAGATTAAGAAAACCAAAGGAAAAAACAGGT